>PMNJ01000250.1 GCA_003162595.1 Bacteroidales bacterium
TTTTGTCCCACAGTTTTTGATGAACTTAAGTTTGGACCATTGCAACTCAATTTACCACTTGAAACTGCAAATGAAAGAGCAGAACAGACCTTGTCATATCTTGGAATCGGGTACCTGAGAGATCGGCCTGTTTATATGCTCTCAGGCGGTGAAAAGAAAAGAGTTGCGATAGCATCTGTTCTTACAATGAATCCTGATATTCTTCTTGTTGATGAACCCCTTTCAAGTCTCGATCCCAAAACACAAACTTTCTTCATCGAGCTTCTGCTTGAACTTAACCATGCAGGGAAGACTATCATTTTTACCACACATCATCTTGATCTGATCGATCACCTGCAACCGAGAGTTGCAGTTCTTTCAGACGAGCATACTATTCATAAGACCGGTACAGCTTCGGAAATACTTGGCGATGAAGAGCTTCTAATAAGTGTCAACCTGATCCATGAACATATCCATAAGCATGGAAATGAAGAACACAGGCATTTTCACTCACATTACAGATTTCATAAACATTAAAGACTTTCCAGACATGAAATTAATAATACAGGCGCTGCGAAAAATACATATTCTATTTTCAATCCTGCTTTTTAGTCAAACCATTTGGGCGCAACCATTACCGGTTAAACTAAAACACACCATAATCATTGATACAGATTGTGCTATAGACGATATGCGTGCAATAAGTTTGTTGCTCAGTCGCCCTGAAATAACTATAAAAGCAATATTATTGTCAGATGGTTCTTTGTCTCCCGGTGAAGGTGCTATAAAAATACACTCCTTATTAAAAGAATTTAATTTTGATAATATCCCGGTCGCATGCGGAGATCTTCTTAAAGGAGTCAATCCCCCCTGGCGCGAGTTTAACAGGCAAATAAGTTGGGGTAAAGAGTCAGCCAATCAGGTAACAGATTTAAATGCGGTTGATTGTCTCATAGAAAAATTAAAAACCGCAGATGAAAAAGTAATACTGGTTTGCCTTGGGCCTCTTACAAATATTGCACACATGATAATGAAAGATGCAAGTGTTGTATCCAAAATTGAACGAATAATCTGGTATAATGAATCAGTAAAGCCCTTACAGGGATTTAATTATGAATGTGATAAGGTGAGTGCAGACTTAGTTTTAAAATCCAAAATAAGAATTGATGTCATTTCAAACCTGAGTAAGGAAAACATATTGTTTGATTCATCCATGTACGCTGTTTGCATTGAATCAAAAACCCTGTTTGCCACTGTCTTAAGAAATGTATTCAGTCAACCAGTAGTTATTGAAAAACTGCAGCAAAATCATTTTAAATTATGTGACGACCTTGTGGCTTTATACCTTACAAATCCCGAATTATTCGACATAAATATTATTACAGAGCAATTGAATGTCAGGTACAATACTGATTATAATGTTCAGGGAGTCAGGGAAGCGATGACCGACATGATAAATGGCACTTATTTTTCTGAAAGAAACATAGTATTTAACAGATTTCCTATTCAGCATGAAATGTTTAACTACGATATCCGTCCGATTATAGATTCAGCAATTGCACGTTATGGATATGACGAATGGAAAGCTAACGTAATGACTGATGAGTTTCATGGGCACCTTGGAGTATTCTCAATAGTCGGCGCTAAAATGGGTATCAAAGCACGGGAAATATTTGGTGTTGGCGCTGACCTGCTTGAAGTAACTTCCTATGCAGGGACCAAACCACCATATAGTTGTTTGAATGATGGTATACAGGTAAGCACAGGTGCTACTTTAGGAATGGGTACAATTCATCTGGCTACACATAGAAAAACCCAACCATCGGCTATCTTTACTTACAAAGATCGTTCAATCAGAATCAGTCTCAAAAAGGAATATCTTGAACAGATAGATGCAGATATAAAAGAAGGGATTATTAAATTTGGATTAATGGACGATGGTTATTGGAAACTTATCCGCCATAATGCCTTAAAATACTGGCTCGAATGGGACAGAAATAAAATTTTTGATATTGAAGAAGTTAGTCACAAAAATTAGTCCTCATTAAAAATAATTGTACTGTTCTGACCAAAGCCAGAGAAGAATGTTAAAAATCTTAATTCTACCTGTTTTATTGATTTTCCATCCAGTCCATGTAACCCTGACGACCATTGAACAGGGCCAGAGGACTGATACTATGAAAGTTTTTTTCAGAATGTATTATGATGATTTTTTATTGGATTATAAATTGTTTGACCCGGCCCGTAATCTTGAGAAATTAATTTTAACCCAGTCCTTTCCTGCTGATCTGGCAAACAAATATTTCAATGATAAAATCCATATCTATGTAAATAACAAATTACTGACCGGGAATGTATTGACTGTTACCATTCTGGATAATGAAATTTTCCTGAATCTGCTATACCAGTCAGATAAAGATCCAAAGAAGATCAAGATCCGGAACCAGGTGTTGACTGGGTTATATGTCGATCAGACAAATATGGTCTTTATCAATATAAACAAAAATGAGGAAGCAATGAGACTTACGCCTGAGCACGATAAGGAATCCTGGTCATTTTATAATTAAAGTCTCCTCATTATGCGCTGGAGTTAGTTTGATCCCTTCCTCAGAATTGTTTATCCTTATTATCATTAAATTTGTCTGGTCACTATACCACCCTGTAAGAATCAGATTCCTGACAGTTATACTCTTCGGTTTCTTCCCTGACCTATAAATCAGATTTAGATTAATTTCATTATCAGTGATATTAGCTCTTAATAACTTCCCGATAAGTAGTTTATTATTTATATAAATGAAGACTTTTGAATTAAAGTATTGGTTGATCAGGTCAGAAGGAAAGGGCTGCTTATTGAATAATCTGATCAAATTTCTGTCGTCGTCAATTGTCTGCAAATCTTTCAGAAAATCATCGAATTCCATCCTGCAAAATACCTTTAATGAATCGGTACCTTGAACATAGTCGATGCTGGTCATAGTTACATGACCCGGGTGCATAATAAGCAATAATGATATAGCTAAGGCTTTTAACAATTTTCTTCAGTTCTGGCAATTAATTCTATGGACATGCATTTATTTCTTTATGCAAGATATAAGTAACCATCCAAAGTTAATTTTATTTTAAAAGATCGATTGTATACCAGATTAATAATTTGATACTGGGAAAATGGTCCATCAACCTACCAACTTACCTGCCAATTATAAACAAATATTCTCTCCCGTCAGGTCTGCTCATTTTCGTAATCAATGTAGCTTTTCTTTAACATTTTCAGGTGTGGCAGGATAAACCAATCCTGAATCGTCTGATAAATTTTCTTTATCCTTATTTTGGTAGTCCAACTGCCTTAAAAGATGAGATATAAGAGCAATATGAGTCGCTTTTTTCTTATCTGAATTCACAACAAACCATGGAGAATGTCTGAAATTGGTTCTTAGGAGCATTTCATTCCGGGCTTCTGAATAATCTTTCCAGCATTTTTGAGCATCCTGATCAATAGGGCTTATTTTCCACTGCTTCAGAGGATCTGTCTTTCTGTCTTTAAGCCTTCTTCCCTGTTCTTTTTTACTGATATCGAGATAATATTTCAGAATGATGAAGCCTGCATCCACAAGCATCTTCTCAAATAATTCCACTTCTTTAAAAAATGATTCGTATTCCTGCTCACTACAGAAGCCCATCACTTTTTCCACTCCGGCACGATTATACCAGCTGCGATTAAAGAGTGCAAATTCTCCTGAAACCGGTAACTGGGCAGAGTAACGCTGAAAATACCATTCACTTTCCTGCCTGTCCGAAGGTTTACCCAAAGCCACAACCCTTGTTTCGCGCGGACTGAGATGTTCGATAATCCTTTTTATAGTTCCGTCTTTACCGGCGGCATCTCTTCCTTCCAGTATTACGAGCAATTTCAGGTTAGCAGATATAATCTCTTTTTGCAGCTTAACTAACTCTATGTAAAGCTTGTGCAAATTTTCATTTTTCTTCTCCTTTACCATGATATTTGCTTTATAACATTTATTTTTCTTAATTTCTGTTCCCTCGACCAAAGATTCATCTCAATAATTCTCCATTTCGACTTTGTATTTGGTATATAGGCAGCCCGGCTACAACTTTAACGATGATACAGAGCCTGATATGTTGTCGGCCAATACCAGAATATGACTTATTTTTGTTTTTTAGTCGGAACAATGAAAAGCGGAATAGAAGTGTTATGCAAAACCTTTTCGGTAACACTTCCCATTACAATATTTTCAAGCCATTTCCGGCTATGCGATCCAACAACAATAATATCTGCATGCAATTCTTTTGCAGTCTCTAAAATTGAATCAGCAAAATCACCCTCTTTTACAATAGTTTGAATAGTTTTATCTCCAAGGTGTTGTTTCGATTTTTCAAGATATTGAAGAGATGCATTTTTCAACCCATCAACACTTTCTAATTGAACGGGACCCATATCCATGTAGCCATTAAACCCCATTATCGGTGAGTAACCGGCTGTGGAATATATCACAGGATCCGTTATTACATGCAGCAATATTACTTCGGCTTTCATGGATTTTGCCATTGAAAAACCGACCTCTGCCACTTTTTGTGCAGTTGGATTATAATCCAGCGCAATCAATACTTTTTTCATTTTATTTGTTTTTTAGTGTGTTATTACTTCTTATGGCTGCAGTCTTTCTGATTATTCTAAACTGTATTGTTTCACTGAATGTTCAAAACATGGAATCAGACATTAATGCTCCCATACTCCAGAATTATGCTTAATACGCAAATTATAATCAGAAAATGACAAAACAGAAATAAATGCCATGTTTATATTTTGGTGAGCAAATTTAGCCAACAGGAAACTAAAAGCACATCTCTCCTGCCATATTTAACCTGCTGTACAACCTTTATCTGAAACTTTTACAAAATTTAAAATAATGATTTTCAAGAAAATAAAATTAGGCATCAGACCCTTAAATGTGTTATATAACTTTAAGAAAAAGTTACATCATTTACACATTTTCAGGCTAAGTCTGGCAAAATAAAAGACCTCCAACAGCATGGCAAGCTTGCCATAATTTCCCGGAAATAGTGGTCTGTGCATACAGATGTGAATCATGTAAACTTTTTAGTTTGTTATACAACACTTTAAATAAATTAAAGGTCCATCTTTGCAGTACNNCTTTTGCTTTTATTAATGACTGCACATGTAGTTAATTCGCAGACCAACATAGTAATAGCTGACAAATACGACCGTACTCCTATTCTGATTGCTGAGCTTAAGGCACCTATAACTGATTTTATATCCAGGCATTATGCCGGTTTCATTATTAATCAGGCAACACGGGTTTTTAAAAATAACATCATCACTTATGAGATAATCATCGTTCAGGGGACAACAACTGATACTCTTATTTATGACCAAAACTATAATATAGTTCATGAGATTGTTCAAACCGATTCAATTAAACCAGCTGAAAAGATAAA
>PMNJ01000239.1 GCA_003162595.1 Bacteroidales bacterium
GTCAGGCGTATAATGGATTTTCAACGGATACCCTTCTAAACAAGGCAACCCTGGAAACCAGGGGACTTGTTATTCTTGATAAGGATAGCTCTCTGATAATTTCAGCATTCCATTCGAACTGTGGTGGAGAAACTTCATCATCCGACGATGTCTGGCTATCGGGTCAACCTTATCTCAAAAGTGTTGTGGATCCATACTGTATTACGTCAAGAAATGCTACATGGCGAAAGAGTTACCCGGTAAATGAATGGCTAAGTTATATCAGAAAATCGGGATATAAAGGAAATATTGAAAATCCTTCAATATTCAATTTCCATCAGGATTCCAGACTGACTGATTATAAAATCGGATCACTAAAAATTCCATTAAGGACCATAAGAGAGGACCTTAATCTCAGATCAACTTTTTTTTCTGTATTTGCAGTAGGAGATTCCATTATTCTTAAAGGAAGAGGCTATGGCCATGGCGTTGGCCTTTGTCAGGAAGGGGCAATGGAGATGGCAGCAAGAGGATTCAATTATAAACAGATCATTGATTTTTATTATTTTGGAGTTTTAATTTCGGATATAAAAAATGCTGTAGCTTTGCCCTGAAGCTTGCTTTTAGGCTATGTTTAAAACCCTTTGTGAACCTTAGTGGTATGCTTTGTGTGCCTTTGTGGTAAAAGCTAATTCATTTAACCACAAAGGATCACGAAGTAAAACTCAAAGTAACACAAAGGGAAAACTGGACAATTAATTTTAAGTACATGTTTGCAATTTTCAGAAAGGAGATAAGCGGTTTTTTCAGCAGCCTTACAGGTTATCTGGTCATAATTGTTTTCCTTCTTATTAATAGTCTGTTCATGTGGGTTTTCCCTGGTGAGTGGAATATAATGGATAACGGTTATGCCGGACTGGATACCCTGTTTTTTCTTTCGCCATGGCTTTTCATGTTTCTTGTGCCAGCTGTTACAATGAGGATGATAGCAGAGGAAAAAAGACTGGGTACCATAGAATTGATTTATTCGAGACCAATCACCGAAAGAGGAATAGTCTACGGAAAATACTTCGCTTCGGTATGCCTTGTACTGCTTGCATTGTTGCCCGGACTGATATATTATTTTTCCGTTTATCAGCTTGGCGAAACTCCCGGGAACCTTGATACGGGTGGCACAATGGGCTCGTTTATTGGTCTGTTCTTTCTGGCATCAGTCTACGCATCTGCCGGGATATTTGCTTCATCTCTTACAGATAATCAGGTAATTGCATTTATTATGGCTGTGCTATTTTGTTTTGTTCTCTTTATGGGATTTGATTCATTTGCATATCTGCCCGGCTTAAAAAAGCTGGATGAATTTGTAATCAGGCTTGGGATCAACGAACACTATAAATCTATCAGCAGGGGAGTTATTGATATTAAAGATGTAGTCTATTTTGTTTCTGTAGCTTGTCTGTTTAACGAAGCGACCAGATTTCACCTGTTATCTCGCAAATGGAAGAAAAAAAGTTAAGTCATGGCAGAAAGAACAGGTGACAGAGGCATTAAATTGAAAAGCTGGCTGCAATTTCTCAGTNNTCGGTAATAAGTTCATTTTTAAGATTCAGATATGATCTGACAGAAGATAAAAGATTTACTCTTTCCCGACCAACACGACAGGTGCTCAGCCATTTAAAAAACGACATCTATATACAGGTGTATCTGGAAGGAGAAATACCTATTCCGCTAAAACGTTTGAAAAGATCTGTAGGTGAAATGCTTGATGAATTCAGAATAGCTTCCGGGAGAAAAATTGATTATGAGTTTATAAACCCGTCCGGAGGAAAGGACAGCAGGCAGAGGGAGTCACAGTACCAGGCTCTGGAAAAAAAAGGATTGAATCCAATCAGACTCGAAACAGGTGATTCTGAGGGAGGGTCCTCTCAGAAGATTATTTTCCCCGGGATGATAATTAATTATAACGGCATTGAAGTACCAGTCAACTTTCTTGAGAATAATCAGTCTATCCCTTATGAACAAAATATTCTTCACTCAGTTGAAGGGCTTGAATATGAGATGATTCAAACTATAACTACTCTCAGTTCAGATACTGTAAACAAGGTTGCATTTATTGAAGGGCATGGAGAAATTCCTGAAATTGAGACAGCTGATATTACTTTTAATCTTGCCAGGTTTTTTACTATCGACCGGGGTGTTATCGGAGGAAAACCAGGTGTTCTCGACAAATATGCAGCTGTTGTTATCGCAGGACCTGAAAAAGTTTTCAATGAATCCGACAAGTTGGTGCTCGATCAATATCTCATGAACGGAGGTAAAATACTATGGCTTATAGATGAAGTAGCTGTGAATTCCGATAGTCTTAGATTTGGCACGACAGTTGGCCTTTACCGGCCTTTAAACATTGAAGATCAGCTCTTCAGGTATGGAGCAAGAATAAACCCGGCTATAGTTCAGGATATTGAATGTGTCTCGATCAGGCTTATGGTTATGAGCGGAGGCACCCGTCAACAGGCCGTTACTGCTCCTTGGATCTATTACCCGTTATTACAACCAGCTGCAAATCATCCTATTACAAGAAACCTGAACAGGGTGGAAGGTGAATTTGTGAATTATATCGACACGGTGGGTCTCGATCCTGCAATCAGGAAAACTATACTTCTTTCAACGTCTGAATATAGCCGGACAATTTCTCCTCCTGTTATGATAAGTCTGAAAGAAGCAGAAATGACTCCTGTTGAGAAAGATTTTAATAAGTCAAACCTGCCAGTTGCAGTTTTGCTTGAGGGTGTATTCACTTCTGCTTTTAAAAACAGGATTATAAGTAATCTAACTGATGATAAAAATCTCAGGATCAGGACAGATAGCAAAGAAACCAGGATGATCGTTATTGCTGATGCAGATATAATAAGGAACGAGGTTCAAAGGTCAGGATTGAATGAAACACCTCTTCCTCTGGGCCAGGATAAATATACCGGACAAGTATATGGGAACAGGGATTTTATTATAAATTGTCTTAACTGGCTTGTTGATAAAAATGGAATTATGGAGCTGAGATCCAGAGAACTAAAACTCAGGTTATTGAACCATAAAATTATCAAGACTGAAAAACTTAAGTGGCAATTGATCAACATAGCCGGCCCGGTTCTTATAGTTATGCTTGGAGGATTCCTTTACGGCTATTTCAGAAGAAAAAAATACGCAAGAAATTGATAAAGAATAAAGTATTAGTAAGAAGTGTTTTTTTTATCATTGTAATCGGGTTAATTCTCCTGATCCTGTTTAGGCCCAAACTCCCATTTGGAAAAAACAATAGTTCATTTGCTTCTGAACCAAGGGAAGAGATTACCAAAATCGAGTTTTCGGAAGGCGGGAAAAGATTGAATCTTGAGAAAAAGGGCGAGAACTGGTTAATTAATGGTAAGTCCGAAGTGAGGAAAAGCGGTATTCTTTTTATTCTCAGAATTTTGAAAGAGATAAAGATTAAATCACCCATCTCCGCTGATTTGTTTGGAAGTGAAATAATTGAGAAAAATGTCATACCTGTAAAGGTTAAAGTTTATGAAAAGAAGAGACTTCTTAAGTCATTTCTTGTTTACAAAACAGCATCAAACGTTTTTGGAAACATAATGAAAATAAAGGAGTCATCAAAACCATTTATTGTATATGTTCCTGGTTATGATGGTGATATTGGTTCAGGGTTTACGCTTAACGAATTATTCTGGCAACCATACACGGTTTTTAATCTTTTACCATCAGAAATATCTTCAGTAAACCTCGAGAACTTCTCTGATACTGCTTCATCATTTTCCATAATTAACAGAAATCATCATTATTTTCTTTCCGGTAATGCCAGCAAAATGACAGGATGGGATTCTTCCCGCGTCTTTCGTTATATATCATATTTTGCCTGGGTCCCATTCGAATCGTGGGCTCTTAATATAGGAGAAACTGAGAAGAAATCAATTGAGGCCAAACAACCTCTGTACAGGATTTCAGTTGATAATATTACTGGCAAAAGGAGTGTCCTGACTCTATGGGGAATGCTGAAGGGTACAAAGGAAATTGACAGTGACAGGTTATTTGGGAAGACAGATGAAAAGGATGAGCTTTTCATAATTCGGTATTTCGATATAGA
>PMNJ01000100.1:0-3584 GCA_003162595.1 Bacteroidales bacterium
CCATGACCCGGCATTATTGTTCCTGAGTCCTTTACCCCGGTGCTTCTTTTGAGCATCGATTCGACCAGGTCTCCATATGTACCTGCCACTGAAATGATAAGGGAGATAATTACCCAGTGTATTTTATCCACAACTCCCAGCCAGCCAGAAAGAAACCAGGCAGCAAAAGAGGCAATAATTAAACCGCCAATAAAACCTTCCCAGGTTTTTTTCGGAGAAATACGCTCCATCAATTTATGACGTCCCAAAGACATCCCGGTGAGATATGCTCCTGTATCATTTGCCCATATGAGAATAAAAAAACCGATAATTATTCCCGGGGAGAAAATGATGTTTTCATGAGGTAGTATTGAATTAAGACCTGTTTTCGAGAATGCAGCAAAGGGGAACATTGAAAAGGGTATCGCAGTATAAAATACCGGAAAAAATGTGTGCGCCAGCGAATCAAATGGTTTATCCTGTTTCCTGTACAACTCAATTACCATTATTATCAACATCATCGGTATTAGAACAAGGAATGATTTTCCTGGAATAACTCCCGAAGCAATTAATGTTGAAATAGCATACGCTGCAATCCCTGTAATAATTCCGGGTACCATCTGAGGTCTCACTCCCGTGTTCCTAATCATCAGGTAATACTCATACTGTGTTCCGATCAGCATTACCAGTCCCGTTAAAATAAAAGAGAACGGATGAAGCCAAAACCCGCCCATGACGAATATTACGATCCATGCTCCGGTTAAAGTCCTTCTGAAAAAAGTATTCAAAACTTAAGTATATTATTCTTTCCCTTTTGACCTGGCCTTTTTCACAGTTTTTTCCGGCAATATCGGATTTTCTGTGACAGTCTCTTCTTTCGCTGATCTGGTTTTTGTTTTCTCAGATGAAGACTTGGCTGCTCTTTTCCCCTTTTTAACTTCTTTGGTTTTATCCTTACCATTTAGTAAAAGTACGGCAGATTTGGCTTCAGCTTCCTTCTCATCCTTCAATAAGTCGGCTTTTCTCTTGCCAAATATCCTTTCAAGGTCTTCGCTGAAAATTACCTCTTTTTCCAGAAGCAATTCTGCAAGCTCGGTAAGACCTTTCATATTGTTTTTAAGAACTTCCTTGGCCCTGAGATATGACTCTGCTATAATCTGGTTAACCTCCTGATCTATTAGCTCTGCCGTCTTCTCACTATATGGCTTCGTGAATCCAAAATCAGATTGACCCGATGAATCATAGAAACTTATATTACCAACTTTATCACTCATCCCGAAAAACGAAACCATAGCATAAGCCTGTTTTGTAATTTTTTCAAGATCATTAAGTGCACCTGTTGAAATTTTTCCGAAGATAAGTTCCTCAGCTGCTCTTCCTCCAAGGGCATATGCCATTTCATCAAGGATCTGCTCCCGGGTAGTAAGCTGACGCTCTTCAGGAAGATACCATGCTGCTCCAAGAGCTCTGCCGCGTGGTATAATAGTAACTTTAAGAAGCGGACTTGCATATTCAAGTAACCAGCTGACTGTAGCGTGTCCGGCTTCATGATATGCAATAGTTTTCTTCTCTCCGGGTGAGATGATCTTGGTTTTTCTTTCAAGTCCGCCTACAATGCGGTCTATAGCATCTAGAAAATCCTGTTTTTCAACAACCGTCTTGTTCTTTCTTGCGGCTATAAGGGCTGATTCGTTGCAGACATTTGCTATATCAGCGCCTGAAAATCCCGGAGTCTGTTTAGCCATGAATCCTATATCAAAGCTTTTTTCAAGTTTAATCGGACGAAGGTGAACTTTAAATATTGCCTCCCTTTCGTTCAGGTCGGGAAGTTCGACATGGATCTGACGGTCAAAACGTCCGGCACGCATAAGAGCCCTGTCAAGGATATCTGCTCTGTTCGTGGCAGCAAGGATTATCACACCCATGTTTGTACCGAAACCATCCATCTCGGTAAGAAGTTGGTTCAGAGTGTTTTCTCTTTCGTCGTTCGATCCGAAATTTGCATTTCGTCCCCTGGCACGACCTACTGCATCAATCTCATCAATGAAGACAATACAAGGTGCTTTTTCTTTCGCCTGTTTAAACAGATCCCTGACTCTTGAGGCGCCTACTCCAACAAACATTTCAACAAAATCTGAACCTGAAATGGAAAAGAATGGAACGTTAGCTTCACCGGCAACAGCTTTTGCAAGCATAGTTTTTCCTGTTCCTGGAGGACCTATCAGTAATGCACCTTTTGGAATTTTACCTCCAAGGTTGGTATATTTCTTGGGGTTCTTAAGAAAATCAACAATTTCCATAACTTCCGTCTTGGCCTCTTCAAGTCCGGCGACATCATTGAAGTTAAGCTTGACATTTGTATCTTTATCGAATATCTGGGCACGTGATTTGCCAACACTGAAAATACCTCCTGCTCCGCCTGCCCCACCACCTGACATCCGTTTCATCATAAACAGCCAAAAAGCAATTAATAAAACCGGAAGCAATAACCATGAGAGTACATCACCAAACCAGTTTTTACGTGTCTGATAATCGGGATAAATAAGATCCCTATCTGCATAATCAGCATCCTTTTGAGCCTTTAGCAGGAATGGTTCAAAGCTGCTGATATCACCTATATTATATGTATAGTTTGGTTTAGGTAATGAAATACCAAAACCAGTTCCAGGTTTTTGCAGTTTCGGATATCTTCCTGATTCAAGAGCCTCCTTTTTAAGGTAAATTTCAGCTTGCTCCTTATTCACCACAACTATTTTTTCAATATCGTGGTTTGTGATCATACTCTTAATTTCACTGGTTGTTGTCGGTTGAACAGCTTTCCCGTTATTAAACAACGAAAACGCAATCAATGACACAGCCAGAACTGCAAAAATCCAGTTTGTATTGAAACGTGGTTTCCCATTTTTATCAGGTTTTTTTTCAGGTCCCTGATTATTATTTGTATTTTCTGCCATAAATCTAAAACTTACTATATTTTGTCTTCCAGGGATTCAATTTTTGCATCAGCCCAGAGGGACTCCAGACTGTAAAAATTCCTATACTCCTCAAGAAAAACATGAACTATTACATTGCCATAATCGAGAAGAACCCAGAAACAATTGTCCAGACCTTCAATATGTAATGGTTTTTCACTAACTTCTTTTCTTACTGTATCATCAACAGAATCACATATCGCACTAACCTGCGTACCCGATGGGGCGTGACAAATCACAAAATAATCTGCAATCCTGTTCTCCAGTTTCCTTAAATCAATTTTCAGAACATTTTGCCCCTTTTTCTCAAAAATACCTTTTACAACACTCCCTAAAAGGACTTCAGCTCCGTCAGATTTTTTCTTCATCAATATTTACCGGTTTTATATTAAGTCGCAAAAGTACCACTTTAATCTGTATTTTTGTTACTGTATTGCTCTTTTGCAATTTCAATGCCAATTTTAACGGTATGGGAAAAACTGGTCAATAAAATGACCTGGCTTTGATTAAATCATTATTAATCATGATAATAGGCTCAAATTTTATGTTTTTTGAAAACCTGCCATCAACAAATACTCATGCAGCTGACCTCTTGAAAAAGAACAACCTTCAGGAGGGCACAATTATCTACAC
>PMNJ01000100.1:3620-19353 GCA_003162595.1 Bacteroidales bacterium
GCAGGTATTTTAATTGAGAGTTCCGTTCTAAGCAATAAGATTGAATTTACAATTGCAGGAATAGGTCTTAACATTAATCAGGAGAAGTTTAAAAGTACTACGCCTAATCCGGTTTCTCTCAGTNNAATTATCAGACGGAAGGTCGGGGCTATTCAGGAAACAAGTGGGAAAGCGAAGATGGTAAAAATCTATTAATCAGCATTGTACTATTCCCTTCATTTATAAATCCTGAAGATCAGTTTAATATTTCAATGACTATCTCTCTTGGAATTTGTGATTTCCTAATAAGAAATATTCCTGATTGTTCTATAAAANNGCCTAATCCGGTTTCTCTCAGTCTTTTAACAGGCAAAAGTTATGATCTTCCTGCCTGCATAAATCAGCTGGTAACTGATCTTGATAAAAGATATAAGCAGTTAATTGCAGGAAATTCGGTACAAATAAAGAAAGAGTATGTCTCAAAACTCTACCGTTTGAAAGAGTGGTGCAAATTCAAAGATATAAAAGGAATTTTTACTGGTAGAATTTTGACTGTCGGGGAGTATGGCCGGTTAAAGATTGAGAATCGGAACGGGGAAATAAGAGAGTTTTCCTTTAAGGAGATAGAATTTATTCTTTAGTGCCTTTCCAGCCTCTGAAGTTTTCCATTTCATTAATAAGCATTTCCAGGAACTGACCTATTGGCTTAGTTGCCATCATCTTCATCATTGGGTTAAGGTCTGCACTCAGTTTAACCTTAACATCCGCTGTCTTATTAAGGTTATCTGAGATATCCAGTGTGAGAGAAAAATCATTTTTCTTCAGGGCATCTCCCATAAAAACAACTTTATTGCATTTTTCTTTTTCAGCAAGCCTTACAGAAACTGTTCCAAGCATTGATACGCTGAAGCTACATGATTCCTTATCAGCTTTCCAGTTATTGATATTCCCTTTTGGTATAAATTGTTCGAAATTTCTGATATTAGTCACAAAATCAAAAATCTCTTCAGCACTGCAGGTTAATTTCCCTGTCCTGCTTTCAAAATATGATAGATCTGTCATAATAAATTTCTATTTCACCTCCCAGTTTGCCGGATCCAGTCTCCATTTTTTCAATGTTTCAACTTCTTCCTGTCCTATATAGCCTGTTTTTAAAGCTGTCTCAACCAGCGTGGAATAATTACTTAAGGTATTCAGGCTACAATTCGCTCCAGCAAATGCATCTGCAGCTTTTTTAAACTCATATGTAAATATTGCGACCATACCCAGAACCTCGCATCCTGATTCCCTTAGTGCAGTTACTGCATTCAGGCTGCTGCCACCGGTAGATATCAGGTCCTCGATGACTACTGCCTTCTGTCCTTCCGTAAAAAAACCTTCAATCTGGTTTCCAAGTCCATGCTCCTTTGCTCCAGATCTGACATAAATAAATGGTAATTCAAGTTTGTCTGCTACTAGCACCCCGTGAGCAATTGCGCCTGTTGCCACACCGGCAATCATTTCAGCCTGTGGATAGAGGTCTTTTATCATGGCAGCAAAAGAATCGCGGATATAAGACCGTACTTCCGGAAAGGAAAGAGTTTTACGATTATCACAATAGATAGGTGATTTCCATCCCGAAGCCCATGTAAAAGGATTTGACGGTTGCAATTTTATTGCTTTAATTTGTAAGAGATATTCAGCTGTTTTTTTTTCAAAATCCCCCATCGGAGTATGTATAAAGTTCATTTCGAGAACAGATTCATAATGTTAAGCCCTGAACCTGACAGATTACAAAAATACGGCTTATTCCATAAATTCAATGATACAAAAGAACTTTATAAGATAATTGCTGATTTTCAATCAGATAAGAGAATAATTGCCATCAATGTATATGGGCCCGACATCAAACATATCTGGAAGATCTTCAGAATCTACTTTACGGAAGTTGGCGCTGCAGGCGGATTGGTAAAGCATACCTCCGGCCGATATCTTTTTATCGAAAAGAAAGGTAAGCTCGATCTTCCAAAAGGACACATTGAAAAAGGAGAAGAACCCGAAACCTGTGCTTTAAGGGAAGTGTCTGAAGAATGTGGGATCACAGGCCATGTAATTGTGAAGCCAATATGTCCGAGTTATCATACATATAGCTGGGAAGGTATCTCATACCTCAAAAAAACAAGCTGGTTTCTGATGAAATATAATGGGGAAATGATAATTGAACCTCAGAAATCCGAGGGCATAACAAAAGTTGAATGGCTATTCCCCGATGAGTTGAATTCTATTAAAAGCAGTGCCTGGTTATCACTTATGGACCTCATCAACTGTTCTATTCTCAAGTGATTACACTTTAATCTTTGATCCCTTTATAATCTTTGAGATTTATTGCTGATGGAACAAACTTGGAGGCGTCACCTCTGCTCCTGATTATATCCCTGACGATAGTGGAATTAATAAAAGAATGTTCAGGAACAGTAAGAAGGAAAACTGTTTCGATTTCAGGAGCCATCGATCTGTTTACCTGGCCAATTGCTCTTTCAAATTCAAAATCAGCGGATGTCCTTAGCCCACGAAGAAGATAACCTGCTCCGTTCTTTTTACAAAAATCAACAGTGAGTCCCTCATAATAATCTACCCTTACTCTTGGTTCATCCTCAAAGACTTTGTTTATCATCTCCATCCTTGTTTCGAGAGAATAGAAGTTTTTTTTCAAAGCATTCGAACCAACAGCAACTATAATCTCATCAAAAAGGCTCATCGCCCTTCTTATGATTGCTTCATGCCCGATTGTGAAAGGATCGAATGATCCGGGAAAAACAGCTATTTTCTTCATTCGAAAGTTATTTTTTTAGGATTTTTTACCTTTTGCTGTAGCAGGGCAAGTTCAAGTACCCCCATTATTGTTTCAACATAATGGAATTTCAATCCCTTTATATATATTTCCTTAATGTTTTCCACATCTTTCCTGTTCTCTTCCGAAACGATTATCTCCTTTATACTTGCACGTTTTGCCGCAAGAATTTTTTCCTTTATCCCTCCTACCGGAAGCACTTTCCCTCTCAATGTTATTTCACCGGTCATTGCCAGGTACTTTTTTACTTTTCTCTGTGTGAATGCAGAAGCAATAGAGGTAGCCATGGTGATCCCTGCAGATGGCCCGTCTTTAGGAATTGCTCCTTCAGGTACGTGTATATGAATATTCCATTTTTCAGAAAAATTATCAGGAAGTTCAAGCAGTTCTGCGTTTGATTTCAGGTATTCCAGAGCAATAATTGCAGATTCCTTCATAACCTCACCCAGATTACCTGTAAGAGTCAGCTTACCAGTACCTTTACTCAGACTTGTTTCCACGAATAAAATCTCTCCGCCTGCTGCAGTCCATGCAAGTCCAGTAACAACACCTGCCTGCTCATTTCCTGAATAAAGATCACGTGTATACCTTGGAGGGCCGAGAATTTTACCCAGTGTTGTCTGGGTAAGTTCAGTGTCATATTTTGTATCAGATGCTATGTTCTTGGCTGTGACCCTGATTATTTTTGCCAGCCGTTTATCCAGTTCGCGAACACCTGATTCTCTGGTATATTTTTCAATAAGCGTCTCCATCACTTTATTGTCGATGGTGATCTGATCTGATTTTACGCCGTGATTTTCAAGCTGTTTAGGGAAGAGATGCCTTTGTGCAATCTCAATTTTCTCCTCAACAAGATAACCGGTTAGTTCAATAAGTTCCATTCTGTCAATCAGAGCCGGACTTATTGTAGCCAGATTATTAGCTGTAGCTATGAATAAGACTTTTGACAGATCATATTCCATTTCAAGGAAGTTGTCAAAGAAAGTGCTGTTCTGTTCCGGATCAAGTACTTCCAGCAAGGCAGAAGAGGGGTCTCCCCTGAAATCCTGTCCTACTTTATCAATTTCATCAAGGATAAAAACGGGATTTGACGAACCTGCTCGTTTAATATTCTGGATTATTCTGCCTGGCATTGCTCCGATATAAGTCTTTCTATGGCCTCTTATCTCTGCTTCATCGTGCAATCCACCAAGTGACATTCTGACATACTTTCTATCAAGTGCTTTTGCAACAGACCTGCCAAGAGAAGTCTTTCCTACTCCCGGAGGACCATAAAGGCAAAGAATAGGTGATTTAAGATCGCCTTTAAGTTTAAGAACTGCCAGGTGTTCGAGGATTCTTTCTTTGACCTCATCGAGTCCAAAATGATCTGAATCAAGAACATGCCGGGCATTATTAAGATCGAGATTATCCTTGGTATAAAAATCCCATGGCAGGTCAAGAAGGGTCTGTATATAATTTACCTGAACTGAATACTCAGCAGCTGCAGGATTAAGCCGATGCAGTTTATCGAGTTCTTTATCGAATACCTTTTTAACTTCAGCATTCCATTTTTTAGTCTCAGCTTTTTTCCCGTACTCCTCAATCTCTTTCTCAGCAGGGTTCCCGCCAAGTTCATTCTGGATGGTCTTCATCTGCTGATGAAGCAGAAATTCCCTTTGCTGCTGATCAATGTCACTCTTTACCTTTGATTGTAATTCATTCTTAAGTTCCAGAACTTGTATCTCCTGAACGAGGAATTCCAGAAGCATAAATCCTCTGTCGCGCAAACTGCTAATTTCCAGTAGCTTTTGCTTATCCTGTACCTTTATATCGGTATTGGAACAGATGAAATTTATAAGGTATGTATTATTCTCAATGTTTTTAATAGCAAAAGAAGCTTCAGGGCTTATATTGGAGTTTATTTTAATAATCTTGAGTGATAAATCTTTAAGGGAACCAACAATAGCATCAAAATCCTTGTTCAGGACTTCCGGTTTCATTTCAGGTATTGTCTTCACCTTTGCGACAAAATAGGGATCGTCGGAAACAAGCTCCTGCAAAACCATTCTTTTCCGTCCCTGGATAATTGCGGTAGTTGATCCATCGGGCATCTCAAGAAGCTTAACAATCTGACCAATAGTGCCAATAGTGTGAAGATCCTGAAATTCGGGATTTTCAATATCAGGATCTTTTTGTGCTACAGTCCCTACTATCTTGTTGTTTCGATAGGCATCTTTAATTAACTGTATCGATTTTGGACGACCAATGGAAATAGGAAGAACCACACCGGGGAAAAGCACCGTATTCCTCAGTGATAGAATAGGAATTGCCTCCGGAACCTCAACATCCTCAAGTTCACCATCGTCTCCGTCGGCAATTATAGGTATTATATCTCCGTCTCCATCAAGAATATCCGGAAGTAATATCTCATTAACAGGTTTCCTGAATTTTTTTTCCATCTATATGTTACTTCTTACTTTTTTCAGTTTTAAATTGTCGTCAACCAAGCCTCATTCCCTCTTGTCGGTCCACCTCTCCCTAAATCCATCTCCCTTGGGAGAGGGATTTAAAACCTTTTCATCAAATTATTGTTCACTTCTGTTCCCGCTTTGTTGTATTTCGTCATTGAGTTTATCCTGAAAGGCGGGCTTCCTTAACTTTTTACTTTTGTCTTTTGTCTTCTGTCTTTTATCTTTTGCTCTTCCAAGAAGTGCCAAAATTACATAATATTTTTACAAATGATGTAGAACTGAGCATTGCAATGATTATGCCACAGATTATATAAAAACAAAAAAAATAGGGATACGCCCTGACATGTCCCTATTTTATACTTAAAACTTAAAGTTATTTCTTTTTCCCCATATGATCCTTATACCGGGTGTTAAATTTATCTACTCTACCAGCAGTATCAACAAGCTTCATTTTACCGGTATAGAATGGATGAGACGTATTTGAAATTTCAAGCTTGATAAGAGGATATTCATTCCCATCTTCCCATTTAACGTTCTCCTTTGATGGAGCAGTTGATTTACTTAAAAAAGAAGTTCCGTTTGACATATCCTGAAAAACTACGAACCTGTAGTTGCTTGGATGTATACCATTTTTCATTGCTCAATATTTTTTATCCTGATTAATCCTAATTAATTCCCCGATTAGGGCTTGCAAAATTAATTAACATTCTTTAAAATGCAATAAGAAATGAGAAATTATTGTTTATGTCATGAATTCACCTATTTATATTATTGTCTATCAGACCTTTCATCTTTGAACCTGACAAATTGAAGGTTAGAATTTATAAGGTAACGAAATGTAATATGAGTTTTGGCTTTTGTTGCACCAAGGGCCTCATAAATGGCAAGCATCCTTGGATTATAATCTCCTACCCATGAGAGCTCCAGCTCCTTAAACCATGGTTTCTTCATAAATACTTTATAAAGCTGCAAAAAGATTGCAGATTCAACTCCGCTGTTCTGATACGTGGGATGCACACCACCCACAACAGCCCTCATTCTGGTCATTTTATGAGTAGCTTTAAAATATATGAAGCGAATCATGTTCCACATATTCATTTTACCGTTAAAATATTTAAGTATCTGGTTCAGATCGGGAAAAAGCACAAAAAAAGCGATTGGTTTATAATTGAAATAAGCAAACCAAATAAGCTTTTCATCGATTATTAACTTTGCCTTTTCAAGGGATTCTTCCAGAATTACAGGATCAAGAGGTGTAAAATCTTCTTTAAAAACCGACCATGTTGAATTGTAAATTTCCACAATGTCTTTTACATACTTCTCTTTGTTCCTGAATTCAAAATGCCGAAAAGAATAACCGGGTCTTCTTGAAAGCCACTCGGCAATCTTCATAATCCGCTCAGGGAAACGAACTATTTTATTATCATGGGTCCTTACATCCCTGTGGTAAGAATATTGTTCAAAATAATTTTTAAAGCCAAACTCTTCAAAATAAGCTCTGTAATATTTTTTATTGTATGGCATTCCAAATCCCTGTTGTACGAATCCATCGACCAGCAAACCCCAGTTATTATCGTTTTCCCCAAAATTAATAGGACCATCCATAGCCTCCATACCTTTTGAAGCATGCCACTCAAGTGCTGTTTTAAACAAAATGAATGCAGCTTCTTTGTTTTCAATAACTTCAAAAAAACCAATACCTCCTGTCGGCTGCCTGTTGGCAGATGATCTCACCTTGTCTATAAAAGCTGCTATTCTCCCGATAGTATGACTGTCATCATCCTTGAGAATCCACCTGATTGCTTCTCCATGTTTAAAATTATGATTCTTTGACGGATCAAAGACAGATTCAATACCGGAATCAAGCTGACAAACCCAGAAAGGGTCTGCTTTATATAATTCTTTTGGAAAATCGATAAATTCCTTTTTATCCTGATTTGTTTTGACCTCAATTATCTTCATAAGATTATTTTTATGAGAATCAACTCTCTCCCGATGAACTTAATCAGTTGAACAATATCAGAAGCAAATATAAACAGATTTTTATAACAAGATATTCCTGTCCCCCAACTCCTCAGGCTTTTCGGGACAAGCTTTAAATGAGGCCTAATTCTCACTCTATAAGAGTAATTAGTCTACCTTTATTATGATAACGATAATCCCTTTTTAACTTTTTACTTTTGTCCTTTACCTTTTTAATGTATATCAATTATTCTGTGGTCGATAAGAATGAAGAGTATCCCGATTAGAAAAGAATAGATTGCAAAGATTTTCAGGGGGATATATTCTGCTGGCCTGATTTTCATTTTGAACCATACATATCCCACCAAAAATAAATTACTGACTACATAGGCAACAAATGTTGAAACCGCAACACCTACAAGTTTATAACCCCATTTTATCATCAGAAGACTTAAAGAAATATTAACTACTATTTCAAGAATAGCAGCAATAAGAGTGATGTGAGTCTTCTTTCTCCCGACAATTATTGTTTGTGGAAAAACCAGCCGTGGTATAATGAGCAATGCATACACAAGAAATATGCCTGAACTTTTTTCAAAATCCTGACTGAACATTATCGGATAGATCCAACGTGCAATCAGCATCATAACCATTGTCATAGGAAAAAGCAGGTTCATAAGCCTCTTAGACTTTACTCTTAATTTCTCAATAGATTCCTTCATCTTTTCCCGGGTAGAAAACTCTGAAAGCAATGCAGCATTCAGTCCATTTGCAAGCATAAGTACAAGCGGAAATTCCTTTGCTCCGTAACGAAAAACTGCAAAACTGCCAGGATCCCTGTAAACGGCCGAAATAATTATACCATCGATATACTGACCTGATCCGCTTATTAGAGTAGTTATTATCAAAGGAATACCCAGGTAAAGATGCTCCTTAATAAAGTCAACCGATATCTTCATTTCGGTGTACCTTCGCAACAATATGATCAGCCATATCCATCTGAACCCGGTAATCAAGAGTAATCCGTAAATTGACCAGATTATATCCTTACCAAACAATATTGGTGTAATAATAAAGAGCAGCTGCGCTGTAAAAGTATATAACCCATATTGAAAAATCCGATAAGAACGGTTATTGAGGAGATAGATATACTCTATAAGACAAACCGGGCTGCTTAAGAGAATATATAACAATAACAGATTTATAAATGGCACATTTCCCCTGTTATGAAAGACAGAAAAATTGCTTTTTAATGAATGACCGAGAATAAAAAAAAGCAGACTGAAAAAACACAACAGGAGGAATGCATTAAAGATCTCAGGTGACTTATCAACTCCGTTATCACCAATTTTCCTGTAGGTTTTATTCCTATGGTATAGAGGAAGAAGCGATTGAATTATACCTGTGACCCAGAAAAATGTAAGGAGTCCGCTGATAAACATAAACATTTCCCACTGTCCGATATCTGCTTTGCTAAGGTGGGAAATCTTGTATTTCGTAAAAATAATGCTGATAATGAAGAATATAACCGGCTTCATCAACTGGAAAAGTTGCAGCCCTGAAATATTGTCTATAAGTTTAAGTTTTTTCAAACCGAAAAAATCTTTACAAATACCCCCTGATAACAACCAAAAGTATAACAAATTGCACAGAGAAGTTCATTTTTTTTGAACCATCCAAAGATAGTAATTGACTTCAGCATGAGAAAATAAAATTAAATTTTGTGAAATAGAAATTTTGATCTTATTTTGCACTCCTGAAACGGTGGATGTAGTTCAGTCGGTTAGAACGTCGGATTGTGGTTCCGAAAGTCGTGGGTTCGAGCCCCATCTTCCACCCCAAAATTTGTAGTAGGGACGTTGTATGCAACGTCCCTACTGTATTATATCCCTGTTTATATTCCCGGTTTTTTGTAAGGTTTATATTTTGAATATGCCACAAAAGACAGCGCTGCCAGAACAATAACAATAATATAAACATACGATGGTACGGGAGCAGAATCTCCAGAGGCATATGAGTGCATTCCCGATAAATAATAATTCACGCCGAAATATGTCATAAGCACCGAGGAGAAAGCAAATAGGGAAATAAGATTAAATATGAAGATATCTTTCATTCCCGGGATCCTCCGGCTGTGAATTACTATGCTATAAATGACTATAGTTATTAACGACCAGGTTTCTTTCGGATCCCAGCCCCAGTATCTCCCCCATGATTCATTGGCCCAGACTGCCCCCAGGAATGTCCCGATTGTAACAAAATAAAGTCCCAGCGTAAGTGTCTTAAAATTAATCACAGTGAGTTCATCAATAGTATCTGAAATCCTTTCACGGTTTTTATCATTTGATAAGGAAAGCAGTATCAGTGAAATTAGCCCCAGAATAGCGCCAACTCCAAGAAAACCATAGCTGCTTATAATAACTGACACATGTAGCGTTAGCCAATAAGATTTCAGAACCGGCACCAGGTTTGTAATTTCCGGATCCATAAAGCTCATATGAGCCACCATAAGAGTCATTGAGGCGAGAATCGCTGCAGCTGAGAGTGCAAATGCCGATTTACGGCTGAAGATGAATCCCGCTAAAAGGGTAGCCCACGAAATAAAAATCATCGATTCATATCCATTGCTCATTGGAGCATGGCCTGCAATATACCATCTGAGACCAAGTCCAAGAGTGTGGAACAGGAACCCGGCAAACAAGATCCAACCAAGAATCCTTACAAATAAGAAGGTCTCTTTTTTACCTTTTATCACTATGGTTATAAGCCCTATAAGCATTATAAGACCGATAGTGGCATATATGGGAAAGAGCCGTTCAAATATGCCGAATTTATAATACAATAGTTCTGCATTTGTCTTTGATTCTGAAGGAAGAGTATATTGTGAAAATCTTTTCTGGTACAATGTTATTGATTCTGCAACCTGACGGACATTAGCCAGATTATTTGTCTGTAAGGCATCTGAAAGGACAGGAAGAATACTCTTGAGGAAAAGAGAATCCTCTTTGCTTGAAGCTTTTTGAATCGCTTCCTGTTGCGAACCCCAATCGTTTTTCCCGTTTTTTAATGGAAAGAGTTTCATAAAATCCCCTTTATATATCATGTACACGATATTTACCCTTTCATCGATTTTCATTATCTCCTTATCCAGCTTGCTTCTTTCCGCGGGAGCTTTAGAATATGCATTATTCACTTCTTCAGAAATTTTATAACTGCCGTTCCCTCCAATATTAACCAGGTCAGAAAATGAAGCAAATTTCCCGTTTATACCCAGTTTCTTCTGGAGATCACTATTCGAAATACTTATCAGAGGAACATCTTTCCAGTTATTAAAATCGAAAAACAACCCCAGAAAAACCTGCATTGACGTAAGTCCTTCAAATTCATTCTCCCTGGTTACTTTCCTGAGAATATCATTGCTCAGAGTAAAAAGTGGCTTTGTCCTCCCCTTTTGATCCTGAACAAGCACTTTACCAAACTCTCTGGCAACAGATTTTTCTGGCACCAGTTTCTGTGCATACGCAGTTGTTGAACCTGACAGAAACAGAATTAATAGGATAACCGGAACACTTTTCCTGATTACAGAATTCCAGTACCCTGCATTTACAGTACGAAACACTGAATTTTTATTGAGTAATGAAAGAACAATGAAAAGGAATAATAAAGCATAACCAGTATAAGTAACCAACATTCCTGCCATATCGTGATTAACGGAGAGGATTGTGCCCTTTTCATCGCGGTCGAAAGAGGACTGATAGAACCTGTACCCCTTATATTTGAGGATATTATTCATAAAAATCATAAATGGTTTTTCAATATTATCTTTCCTATCAAGAAGAACAATATCGCTCTTATAACCCGAAGGACTGGAAGAACCTGGATATCTCTCAAGAATGAAATGGTTAAGTTTGATTGCAAAAGGAAGGGTTGTTGATTTTGAACCATAGCTGATCTCAACAGAGTTCCCATCAAGCTCACAGGAGGCCGTGGCAGTCTTTTCCCCTTCTCTGTCCCATAGGTATACTGTTGCAGATTTTTTGCCGCTTATGAGATGAAATATAAAAGCATTCAAACCTGTAGTCTGTTGTTCAGGTTTTACAGCGACCGCCTTAATGACTCCCTTAATTGACATTTGCTGAGGTACAATTTTAACATCATCAATTGTTATAATCTGCATTGATTTTAGTTCAATCGGCTTGCCCTGTTCTGTTAATATTGGCTCTTGCGACATCATACTCTTTTCGCCAAGTTTGAATCTGGATGATATAAAAAACCTTCCCGAATCAAGAGAAATAGTTACATCAGCAGGTTGTGGTGATGCAAAACCGAAAGAGATTCCATTAGAAGTTTTTGTATCTCCCCTTTTAAGAGTAATGGCCTCTCTTGTCATCATGTCTTTTGTTACAAGCAACGAAACAACCGGTTCTCCATCAGGACTGTCTGTAACTGCCTCAGAAGCATTCGGGATTATTTTTGCCAGAAGAAGTTCATAATCCCTACCATCGATTTTCATAGTTTTGTCAAACCTGTCGGCTGAAACTGAGGTCATTGAATATTTCTGGATGTGTTTTGTGATTTTGGTTCCATTGTTAGATTTAACAGAATAAATGATGTATTTTTCATTGGAAAAGCACTGCTGTTGTTCTTCTCCTTCACGTATATGCACATACCCCTCCCATCCAAAATACCTGGTTATCCCGGCACCGATAATCATAAGGATGAATGAAAGATGAAAGAGTGCAACTGTTAGTTTTTCTTTCCTCAGAAGCTTAAGCACAATTACCTGTCCCACAAGATTTAGTGCAAGAAGGAACAAAATAAGTTCGAACCATTTCGTATTATAAACCATGCTATAAGCAGCAGCGGAACCGTAGTCATTTTCAAGGAAAGTTGCTACTGCCATTGCAATGGCAAAAAGTATAAAAAGAACTCCCATGACAAGCGGAGAATAAAGAAATTTCAGATACTTCATAATATAAAATTGTTAAAACTATTATTAATAGTCTGGAGACCCGGGTCAACTTAAATTCGCTACCCTTTTACTGAAATCTGAACAAGTTTTCCCCGGTCAATTATTTTGATTTTTGATGAGTCTGAATAAATAACTCCTGAATCCTCAAGTTCTTTAAGGATACGGACAACACATTCCTTGGCCATATTTGTCATTTCACCCAGTTCCTGTCGTGAGAGGATCATTTCATACTCGTCATTTTTAAACACAACATCTGAAAAATACAACAAAGCATCTGCCAGTCTGCCATGCATTTTCTTCTGCGACAGGTTTACCATACGTGTAAGAGATCCTAGTGATTTTGCACTTATATCTTCAAGAAGGCCCTCAGCGAATGCTCCGTTTACCCTCACAATCTGCCTAAATATCTCAAAATTTATGAAACAGGCCTGAACTGTTGTGATTGCAGCTACCGTATAGGTATGACGCGAGTCTACATAAGCTCCCGGGCCCAGTATCAGACGACCGGGTAAAGCAATGCTTATTATGAAATTTTTCCCGTTAAGTCCTTCAATATATGTTTTTGCCATGCCCGTTGCAATAAATAATGCATTGGATGTGGGAGAACCCTGTTTTAAAATTATCTCCCCGGGTTTAAATGTTGCTTCATACCTGTTTTCATTCACAAGGTTAAGTTCCTCTTTTGTCAGGTGTTGAAAATTATTCCATCGTCGTGTGCATGTCTCACAACTACTGATTAAATTGACCACAGGCATATTTCTGTTTTTAAGAAATTTAAAAATAGGGTTTTTTAAACATCTTAATCTGCAAAACTAACAAATATCACCCTATTAATTGATATATATCAACGGGAAATGGTATATCTATCAACAATATATATTATAAATAACATATCCACTGTTAATGGGATAACAGAGCTTTTACGTAAATTGCAAAATGAAATTTTAATAAAATAACCAGATATGAAAAACCTAATCTGCCTATTTTCAATTTTACTTTCAACTGGCTTTCTGTTTACAGCTTGTGAAGGACCTATGGGCCCTGCCGGGACTGCCGGGACAAACGGGACGGATGCAAATGCAACCTGTACCCAATGCCACAATTCTGCCGGAGTTGATTCAGTCAAGACTCAGTTTGCGTATGCAAAACACGCATACGGTGATGCAAATTTTGAAGAAGTCGGAAGCACTGGCTGCTCTCCATGCCATGAGTCAGAAGCTTTTAAATATGTAGTGGCAAACAATGTATCTACAGTCTTCACAATTGTTCCGCCGGCAACTACATATTCAAATCCTTATGCGGCATCTTCCAGCACATCGTACGGACCAATGCAGTGCAATATGTGTCATGATCATTTACATACATCATACACTTTTGCTGATTTTATGCCTCTGACAACTACTGCTGCAGTGCCCATGACCTTTTTTGGTGGTGCAAAATCTATTGACTTGACTCAGGACGACAGTAAGAGCAATTTATGTGCTAAATGTCATCAGCCACGTCCATTAACAAATTCAAATACGGATAAAAATGTGCTGAATTATACAGGACTTGTAAGTAATCCTACCGCTGTATTCTATGATGCGTCTCAGGCCAATAACCTGAATGTTATGAAACCAAGTTTCAGAACAAGTACACACAATGGGACTACCGCAGCGATTTTTGCAGGTATTGGTGGCGTTGAGTTCGGAACAGGTTACTCCAATTCACAACATACAACCGTTGCTTCATGCCAGGGTTGCCACATGGCAAATATGTCAGGCAAAGCCGGCGGACACACATTTAATGCTCAGGGAAACTTTAACGGATGCAATGTGGCTGGTTGCCACCTGGCCAATCCAATTTCTTCAACAACCAGTTCAAAATACTGGCTGCAAACCAGAAACGGAGTTAAAGCTCAACTCGACCAGTTAGCTGCAAAATTACAGGAAGGCGGAATTGATATTCTTAACAGAATGGGAGATCCCACTGGGAACCTGTGGCTTGGACTCACAACGAATAACTATGACGGTAACCTGAATATGTATGACCCTGTAAATAATCCTGAAGGTCCTACCTACAACACAACAATGTTTCAGAATACAAGTACTTCGGGATTCACGGCCGAACAGATTACATTCAACAGTTCATTGCCTAAACTAACTCTGACAAACGCACAAATGGGAGCAATTATCAATTTCCAGCTATGCCTCAGAGATTTCAGTTTAGGGATTCATAATGCACCTTATACAACCACTTTATTAGCTAACTCGATAGCAGTACTTAACTAGACACCCAACAATAAAACAAAGAATGAGCCCCCGGAGTCACGATTCCTGGGGCTTAATATTTTATTACAGATATAAAAAAGGCTGAACAATTAAGTCCAGCCCCGATTCATAAGCTTTTTCCCCTCCTGTTACTTCTTTAACGTTCTGAGATAATTAATAACATTCCAGATATCATCATCTGCCAGTTTTCCATCGTATTTAGGCATATCGCCTCTTCCGGTTTTAGTTCTGTAAAAAATATCCCCATCCGAAAGATTCTGGAATTCAGCTTTGGAAAAATCACCCGGAGAATCTTTAAGAGTCCTGGCTTTTACCCCATCACCGAGGCCTGTTTTCCCATGACAGGATGCACAATTCTTTGTAAAAAACCCTATCCCGAGTTTAGCACTTGCGTCACTCTGAGCAACCGGATTTTTCATTGATTTGAAGTTAGCTGGAACAACCCATGGTTTAGGCTGGGCAACCAATGCTGCACTTACCATAAGAAACAAACTGCTGACAAACAAAAGTTTCATTGTTCTCATAATCGTACTAATTAATTTATTGATAATTCTTCTATGAAATTTATTTCTTTAATGTTCTCATATAGTTAACAATATTCCAGATATCCTCATCTGCCAATTTGCTTTCATACTTAGGCATTTCATCTCTTCCGGTTTTGGTTTTATAGAACAGATCACCATCACTCTGNNGAAGCACAGTTTTTTATATAAAGTGCCAGTCCTGCCTTTGTGCTGACATCACCAACAGCAACCGGATTTTTCATTGATTTGAAATTATCTGGTACAACCCACGGTTTTGGCTGTGCAACCAAAGATGCATTTATAAGCATAACTGCGGAACCGATAAGAAGTAATTTAAGCCGTTTCATAATCTTAAGATTTAAATTTAAATATAAAGATAACAATAACCGTGCAATTTAATTTTCAAAAATTACTTTTTGTTATTCCTCTTCCGAAATATGGTAACCTGTTATGATTCCCCTGAAAAGAGAGGTCGGTTTGGCTCCAAGAGTACACGTATAGATATGAATTACCATAAATATTGATAGAAGAAAACCCATTATTATATGCAGGATATCGGTAAGAAGGAGCCCGCTAATGCCGAAGATTGTTGTAATGACAATTTCAGGTAACAATAACCCAATACCCGATATGATAAGCAAAGGCATCGCAATATACATAGCCAGTACATAAGTTAATTTTTGCAGCGGGTTGAACTTACGTTCCTCAGTTACAGGAAACGGATGTTTTTCACCTTTGAACAT
>PMNJ01000360.1 GCA_003162595.1 Bacteroidales bacterium
TGCTCCTACTAGCGGCACGTTAGCTGGTATATGCGCCCCCACAAGATCAAAGTAACCATTAATAATTTCTATCTTGTGATTTCAATATCTTATTATAAATATTGCTTTAATGGAAGATAAATTATTCGGAGTGTTCTCAACAATTGGTGGTTTAGTAGTTGGATGGACTCTAAACGAGTTGAGTTATTTATTTAAAGGGAACAGAGAAAACAAGAAGATACTAAACCAAGTTCTATTTACTCAATTAGAAATACGCGACATTCTAAAAAAGACAAATCTATCAGATATTGAAAAACAATTGACTGCTATGTTTGTAAGAAAGTTCCCTGACACTAACCCGAAAGACTTTAATGAAACAATTGGCAAACTTTTTTATGGTTTTATACAAAATGAGTTGAATAATAAATTTTCTTCAAAGATTACAGTACTTATAGACGAATATAAAAATTATATTATATCTCTCTCGCAAATTGATCCTTTAACAACATATTCAATAAGTAATAAAGATATAATCCTTGACTACTTAGGATATATTAAAAATTATTTAGCTAGTATTGAAACTTACCTTAACAAGCAAGCCCTATCAAATCAAATAGAACCATCAGAAGATAAATCTAAAAGAACCTTTAAAATGCATTTTGATATTATCGCAAATGAAATTACACCGATATTAAGACAAACAGCGATAGAAACAATTGAGTCTGATATATTAATAATCTCCAAAAAAATAAACCCTTTTAAACGTTTCAAAATTCAACGATTTCTATCCAGGACCAAAAACATTCAATTCGATAATGTTGATCTTAAAAAAGTTGAAGTCTACATAGATAGTATGTTTAAAAAATACACCAGCTAACTCGGACGGTTTAATTAAGTGCCTTCCGCCAACCCAGGACAGTTTTGTAGCAAGCCCCAAAATCTATGCGAGTAACATCTGTTCCATTTATAAAATACTGTGGCTCCCGGACAGTTTCATCTCCCGGGACAGCATCTTTGGGTTGGCTGGCCGACGCGCTGGCGCCTTGTTTTTTGTTCGTCACCGAGACTATTTCGTCGTGACACGTAACTTCACTGCCNNCCGCGACGCAGACGGCACCTAATCAAACCGCCGGGCCGTTAGGGTTAATTCTATGACCTCGTGACAGTTAGATAAATCATATAGAAAACTAACCCTAACCGATAAAAGCAGAATAATACTAGCTAATGAAGATGACACACAGTTTAACTATTTACAGGACCAGAAGACAATTAGTAATAAGTTTAATACTTGGTATTGTATTATTCCCAGTTGTTATTTTTATTTCTGTGCATTTTTTAAATGCTATATGTGCAGTTATAGGAATTATGTTAATACTTCCAACGAGTATTCTTGTTGGTTTAATCTCTTCCAAAAAAAAAATTGATATTTCAATAGATGATTTTAAAATGCAATTTGAGGACTCAGATATCTTATTAGTAGATATAGTTGGATATTACATTAATAGAGATACACCAGTATTGACTCAAATTGAGATTAAGGATATTAGAAATAATGATTATCGTTTCACGTCTTTAAACTTCGGCAAAAAAGGAAAAGATTTTGAATCATTTTTATCAGATTTTTTACAGAAAGTACAGTTAACCAATAAGGATTTTAGGGAACTGAGTTTTTATGATTTTCATCAAAAGCAATACAAGATTTCTCGAGTATGGATTTATATTGATCTTGCTTTGGTTATTTTGGTCAATCTTGGTTGTTTATACTTAATGCTATTTCAGAAAGATCACTTTGATTGGTGGAAGCTATTTTTTTTGAATTTCATTTTTTTAGGAATGTATAATTTTCATAAAAAGAATGAAAAAAAATTAAACAAGTACAAAGACAGAAATAACAACTAACCCTAACTCGGACGGTTTAATTAAGTGCCTTCCGCAGCTCGGACAAATTTGTAATTAACTCTCAAAGTCTATGCGATTAAAATCACTACAACTTATTAAATCTTGTTGCACCCGGACAGATCCTGCTGCCGAGACAAAGTCAATAGGGCTGCGGGCCGACTCCGCCAGCTGGCGGATGGTGCCTTGTTTTTTGCTCGCCATCTAGACTATTTCGCCGTGACACGAAACTCACAACCCTTACCCGGACTGGTTACCGTTAGAAATTTCACCGTGACCCTTGGCTCCGCGGCCATCTACCGGGACTGGCAAAAAACCCGGCACCGCGACGCAGACGGCACCTAATTAAACCGCCGGGCCGTTAGCGTTCATTTGCAGTGCACCGATCAACCTTTACAACTAGAACCTAAATTTAGACATATGAAAGAGAACTCAAGATTTTATGACATTAGTACCAACTTAATGAAAATAAATTATTCATTTTATTTTTTACTAATAATTGGACTTATTCTTATAATCGGTGTTGGCTGTAAAAAAGAAAAAGTCATTTTACCTGAGGTAAGTACAGCTGAAGTAACTATTGTAACACCCGTTTCTGCGTCCTGCAGTGGCATTGTAATTTCTGCCGGCACTTCAAGTCTAACAGAGAAAGGATTATGTTGGAGTAATTCTTCATTACCTACAATTGATGACAGTACGGTCAGCACATATCTTTATCCTTATCTGGTAGCTTTTGAGCTCAGGATTGGCGGTTTAAATCCTGAAACAACCTATTATGTCAGGGCTTATGCAACAAGTGAGGCAGGTACATCCTATGGAAATGAATTATCATTTACAACTCCTTTAGATTTTACAGGAGAGAAAGGGTCTGTGTCTGATGTAGATGGGAACATATACCAAACTATTGGCATTGGATCTCAGTTTTGGATAACTGAAAATCTCAAAACAACAAAACTAAATGATGGAACGAGCATTCCAATGGTTACTGATAATACGGCCTGGGGTATGCTATTTACACCGGCTTATTGCTGGTATAATAATGATGAGCTTAGCAATAAAAGCATCTATGGCGCGCTCTATAACTGGTATGCAGTAGGTACCGGCAAACTTTGCCCGTTAGGATGGCATGTCCCAAGCGATACGGAATGGAAAGATATTGAAGTTTTTTTGGGGGGCCGTGATATTGCAGGTGGAAAAATGAAGTTACAGGGGGCAGACTATTGGAGGAGCCCAAACATTGGAGCCACAAATTCCAGTGGTTTTTCTGCAACTCCTGCCGGGGTTCGAGGTGGAAGCGAAGATGGTCTGTTTTACGATAAAGGGACAGATAATGTATTTTGGACCTCAACCGGAATGACAACACACTCATGGAATCGGGACCTCTATTACTATAATACAATCTTGGACAGAGGTTCCAACGAAATACAGTGTGGATTGTCTGTTCGTTGTATCAAAGATTAGTCAGTATCTTCAACAAAAAACATACTTGACAGTTCTTAAAATAATAAATTAACGAAACGCTAACTCGGACAGTTTAATTAAGTGCCTCGGCAGCGCCAGGACAGATTTGTAATCAACCCCAACATCTATGCCTTTAAGTTCTGTTCCATTTATAAAATCCTGTGGCGACCGGACAGTTTCGTCTACCGGGACAGTATCATTGGCGCTGTCGGCCGACGCGCTGGCACCTTGTTTTTTGCTCGCACCGAGACTATTTCATCGTGACACGAAACTTCACAACCATCTATCTGGACTTGGTACCGTCTCTCAATTTCACCGTGACCCGAAACTCAGTGCCGTCTACCGGGACTGGCAAAAAACNNCATTTTGCTTATGTGACTGACGGGGCAGCGCTGTAAGAAATAGAATGTAAACAGTAATTAAAATTGGATATTATTTTCCAGCTTAGAAGGACCAAAACTTAGCAAGAATATGAAATCTACAAATTAAGTAATAGACGTAGTGCTATCCCCGCTTTTTTGTTTGCAACATGCATATTTCCTAATGCAATAAGCGAGTTAGCATTTATGTCGCTGCATTTTGAGATACAATTTACATATAGCTAGACGAATACGAAATACTTGAAGTTGACACAAATGCTAACGGTCAAAAGCAAATTTTCAGTGATTTTCAAGATTCAACATTCATTTTAACTTTAATAATGTACAAATTTTAAAAACAAGTTTCAGAACATCTATTAAAAAACAACATGTAAAAATTAGCATACGAAGGAATTAACAGAGCTATAGAAATAAAATACATGATTATGAAAGCATTACTCTGTAGTGTAATATTTTTGATTTTTATAACATTTAACGAAACGATTTACTCCCAATCCTTAAAAACATTTTTACTACCCGAACCAGTTAAAATTGAATTAAAAAGACTTGATGAGGCTTATAAAATCCTTGATCAGTATTCTAACGAAGTCTGGAAAGGATGGAACGATTATCTGAGTTATCCATTTCTTATGACTTTCCAGAATGGCCTCCGAATCTTAGTTGGCCATCCGTCTCCACCAGCTGAGTTTGTGCCCTATCCTGATATAAAAGTTCATAGGTTAGCCCTTTACATTGATACTACAAATCTTAACAAATTCACTATTAATCTACCTTTGGAAGTCGGAGGAGGTGTTTCAGCACTTGGTTCTTTCAACCGGAAACCTGTAACAATTGTTGACATGAGATTTATAGAACCAGTTAATGATCAAATGAAAAACTCCGATTACATAAAAGGAGAGGATCATATACTGGTTTTTATCCATGAACTGATGCATTGCTACCAGAAGAAATTCCTTAAAACACGATATGGCAACTTTAGTATAGATCCTGATCTGGATTTTGCACTTTACTCTGATATAGAAGGACAAGCGCTGTCCCTGGCATTTGAACAAATCTCTATGAAAGAATCACTTCCATATTTGAAGGATTTCTGTATCGCTCGAAGTCTGAAAACACATGATTTGAATGAGTCTGAAAAAAATCAGTTGTCAGCTAACGAATTCCGTGAGGGGGAGGCTCAATATTCTGAATACACAATTCTGCAATTCAT
>PMNJ01000243.1 GCA_003162595.1 Bacteroidales bacterium
ATCAAAGATATTCAGATGGATAACATTAATATCTGGCTTGCAACAACCAATGGTGTTGTTGTTCTGGATAAAAAAGGAAACACAGAGAAGAAATTTGATATCAATAACGGACTTCCTCATAACAGTATAAATAAAATATTACTTACAAGTGAAGGTCTGGCTTATATTGGTACGGAGAGTGATAAGTTATATAAAATTGATCGCGATTTTAATGTTTCGACCGGAAATGCTACCATGACCGGAAGCACCAGAAACAGGATACTCTCCTTCTCGCGGACTAAAGACGGAGCAATATGGGCAGCAACTGAAGGCAATGGCATATTTAAGTTTCTCAAAGATACGGTAACCGCTATTACCAGATCTAATGATCTGATGTCGAATTTCTGTTACAGTATTCTGGCTGATGCAGATTACAATATCTGGATTGGTCACACTAAAGGATTTTCAAGGTATAATACAAATACCGGGACTGTCAGGATTTTTGGGACTGATTTTGCAAAAGCCGGAGTATGCAATACAGGAGGTATGTTTGAATCGGCCGATAAAAAAATCTTTATCGGTACAACTGAAGGATTGCTAATATATGATCGGGTAAAGGAAAAAAAGAGCTCTTCAGGTCCATTTAATAATATAAATACTATAGAGATAAATGATGTGCCATATCCATATCAACCATCCTTTGTCCTCCCATATAAAAAGTATAAGATCAAAATTTCATATTCCGGCATTAATTTCAGCGAACCCGATAAAGTGTATTACAGCAGCTTTCTGCAAAACTTTGATCTTGACTGGAGTAAGATGACTACTTCAAGAGAGGCTATGTATAGTCTTGATGACGGTAAATACAAGTTCAGTCTTATTTCCGTAAATGAGGATGGATTCTCACAGGGAGCTCAGGTATCGTTTACTATATTAATCAAAAAACCTTTCTATAGGACATGGTGGGCTATCCTGTCAGAAATAGCTCTTGTAAGCGGAATTGTAATTCTTATTATTCGACAAAGGGATAAATCGCAGAAGAAGATTCAGGAATACCTTGAAAAAGAACTTGCGGCCAGAACCAGTGTTGTAATGAAGCAGAAGGGAGAAATCGAACTTCAGAACATCGAGATCACAGATAGTATTAATTATGCCAAGCGAATACAAACGAGCATCTTACCTGATATTAACAAGCTGAAAGATACATTTAAAGATGCATTTATCCTGTTCCACCCAAGGGATATCGTGAGCGGTGATTTTTACTGGTTCGATAAACTTGATGATGACAAGTTTATATTGGTCTGCGCCGATTCAACAGGACATGGAGTTCCGGGTGCATTTATGTCGATGATTGGCTCCACGTTGCTTCAGGATATCGTAACCAGGAAGAGAATCTCAAAACCCTCCGAAATTCTTAGTCTGCTGGATAAACAGATTTTCTCCACACTTAATCAGAATGTGGAATTGGGTGTCTCAAATGACGGCATGGATATGGTTGTTTGCGAGTTCAGTCTTTCAACACGCCATATCAGGTTTGCTTCCGCTATGCGACCTGTTATTCTCGTACTGGATGGGGAACCATTTTACATCAAAGGCAACAGATCATCAGTTGGAGGTGAATCGGTAATTGAGAAATTCTTCGATGATCAGGAGTATTACCTTAAAGAAGGAGATACTGTCTACCTTTTCTCTGACGGATTGCCCGACCAGTTTGGGGGACCGGATGGCAAAAAGCTGAAAATAGCCAGGTTAAAAAGGATGATTGAGCAGATATCAAGACTGCCGATGGAAGAACAAAAGATGGCAATGTCTAAATTCTACTTCGATTGGAAAGGATCATATGATCAGGTCGATGATGTCCTTTTGATGGGGGTAAAAGTCTGAGCAGCCTAATCATAAGTTTTATTTACAGAAAGAACAATCTCGCTTGTAGAAGCAACATTGCTCTCATTCAGGGCTCTGTCTTTAATATAAAAATCGTATCTGATTGTATCTGAAGGAGAATAAAACAGATAAAGAAAAGTTACAGATATTGTCCCTTTCAGTATTTTATCCTGCCCTAACCTCTCCATGTATGGAATTCTATAGGACGAAGGTTTTAAGGGATCATTGTCAGGAGCAGCAACCATAACTCCCCCCTCTTTTCTGAAAAGAGTGAAAAATAAGTTTGTGGAATCAGCCAGTGTATCTGATTGAGATGGAGCATTAAGTCCCAGGTCGCCATCTCCGTCTTCAAAATGAAATTTAAGTCTTCCGCCTTTTGAATTATTGCCCAGAATATCGGTTGTGTCAAAAATAGTGAAGCTGGTATATTCAATATGCGGAGCAGCAGGTAATTGCTCAACTTTCTTGCAGGAATACAGACAAAAGAAAATAATTATAATTAAAGACAGAAATCTGTTTTTTCTCATGGGTTTTAAGTCAATAATATTTCACGAACAAAAACCACACCAAATATGATCATTTTTTTCTGAAAAATATTCTGATCGGAACACCGGTAAATTCAAATTTTTCCCTCATTCTGTTCTCAAGGTATCTTTTATAGGGATCTTTCACGTACTGGGGAAGGTTACAAAAAAATGCAAAAGCCGGTGTATAGATCGGAAGCTGTGTCACATATTTGATCTTGACGTACTTCCCCTTTAAGGCTGGGGGGGGATTGTTCTTAACAACCTGTAACATTACCTCATTTAATTCAGATGTGCTGATTTTCCTGTTTCTGTTCTGATTTACCTTTTCAATCAGTTCAAGCACTTTATGTATCCTTTGCTTATTAGTTGCTGAAATAAACAATATGGGATAATCGGTGAAAGGTGCTGTTTTCTCCCTAATATCATTTTCAAACAGAATGGTTGTGTTATTCTCTTTTTCTATAAGATCCCATTTGTTTACAAGAACTATCATGCCTTTATTATTCTTTTGAATCAGCGACATGATATTAAGATCCTGTGCTTCAATCCCTCTGGTAGCATCAATAAGCAGAAGACAAATGTCGGAATTTTCAATGGTCTTAACCGCCCGCATCACCGAATAAAACTCGATATCTTCGCTCACCTTTCCTTTCTTGCGCAGGCCTGCCGTATCAACGAGAAGAAAATCGTGCTGAAATTTATTATACCTGGTGTATATTGAATCACGGGTAGTTCCGGCTACAGGAGTGACAATGTTTCTTTCTTCCCCGAGAAGAGAATTTACTAAAGATGATTTGCCTACATTTGGCCTTCCCACAATTGCAATCCTTGGTAATTCAGGTATCAGACCCGGCTCTTCCTCAGGTAGGTTTTTTACTACTTCATCGAGCAGTTCTCCTGTACCGCTGCCATTCATAGAGCTTAACGGGAAATAATCACCCAGCCCCAGATTATAGAATTCATTGGCATCCATCAGTCTTTCTCCATTATCAACCTTGTTTACAACAAGCAGTACTTTCTTGTCAATTCTTCTGAGAAGTGAGGCTACCGATGTATCCAGTTCATGTATTCCACAAGTTACATCAACCATAAACAGTATTAGATCCGACTCTTCTATGGCAAGTAAAACCTGTTTATTTATCTCTTCTTCAAATATGTCATCAGAATTCTGAACATATCCTCCGGTATCGATCACAGAAAAATCCATTCCATTCCAGTGTGAAACTCCATAATTGCGATCGCGGGTAACTCCGCTTACTTCATCAACGATGGCTTCCCTAGAATCGGTGAGCCTGTTGAAAAGTGTCGATTTCCCAACATTTGGTCTGCCTACTATTGCAACTATTCTACTCATAAATAAATTAATGTTTCGCTCTATTGATAACCAAATCTTTTAAGTACCAGCGGCTTATCCCTCCAGTCCTTAGTTACCTTTACATACAACTCAAGAAATACTTTCTTCCTGAAAAAATCTTCCATGTCATGCCGGGCTTCAGTTCCTACTCTTTTTAGCATAGATCCTTTATGGCCGATAATTATCCCTTTCTGACTGTCGCGAGTAACGTGCATTAGCGCCCTTATTTTAATTATGTCCTTTTCATCTTTAAAACTTTCGATCTCTATCTCAACGGAATAAGGAATCTCTTTTTTATAATTTACAAGGATTTTTTCGCGTATTATCTCTGAAGCAAAAAACCTTTCGTATTTGTCTGTAAGCTGATCTTTCGGAAAATATGGAGGGCTCTCTGGCAGCTTTGCCAGAACTGCATTCAGAAGAGAATCGAGGTTAAAGTTTTTCAGTGCAGAAATAGGGATTACGGGTGAATCGGGAAAAGCAACATGCCACGATTCAACGATTTTTTCCAAGTCGCCCTGATTTGTAAGGTCAACCTTATTTACTGCTATTATTACCGGAATTCCTGATCCCTTGATTTTATCAATGTATTCTCCTTCATCAGCAGTATGTTCCATTACATCAGTAACGTAAAGAATCAGGTCAGCATCAGAAATGGCTGAATTGACAAAGTTCATCATTGTCTCCTGAAGCTTATACTGAGGTCTGAGTATTCCCGGGGTATCAGAGTAAACTATCTGAAAATCCTCACCATTAACAATTCCCATAATACGGTGACGTGTAGTCTGAGCTTTTGAAGTAATAATAGAAAGCTTCTCACCGACAAGAGCGTTCATTATAGTCGACTTCCCTACATTTGGATTCCCCAGAATATTTACGAAACCTGATCTGTGACTCATCATTGATTATTAAAATATTCCCCGCTTAAGCATACTTACCTCCTTGTCGTTGAGGTAGCGCCATTTTCCCCTCTGGACATTCTTCTTGGTAAGTCCGGCAAAATATACCCGATCGAGTTTTTTAACTTTATAGCCAAGGGTTTCAAACATTCTGCGTACGACCCTGTTTTGACCCGAGTGAAGTTCTATCCCAATCTGGCTCTTGTCATCAGGATCAGCATATGATACTGCATCTGCTACAACAGTCAACCCATCGAGTTCAATACCTTCAGCTAGTCTAAAAAGATCGTTTTTGGTTACAGGGTTATCGAGAAAAACATGATATATTTTTCTTCTTTTATACTTTGGGTGAGTGAGTTTTCCGGCAAGATCGCCATCGTTGGTGAGCAGAAGAACGCCTGTTGTTGCCTTGTCAAGCCTGCCGACAGGGTAGACTCTTTGGGGACAGCTGTCCCCGATAAGTTCAAGAACAGTATGTTCAGCATGTGGATCCTCAACGGTGGTAACATAATCCTTTGGCTTATTCATAAGTATATATACCTTTTTTTCAGCCGATAGTCTTTTATTTTTAAATCTGACATCATCATCATAACTGACCTTTGTTCCCATATCTGTTACTATGTGACCATTGACTGATATCAGTCCGTTTTTTATGTGTTCATCAGCATCTCTCCGTGAACAGACTCCACTATTGGAAATGAACCTGTTAAGTCTTAGTAATGTAATCTCTTTTTTAACGCCCTTTAAACCAGGTTTTTCTGACTTCACAACTGGGTTCCCGGCATATTTGTGACGCCTCAGTCCTCTTGCTTCAGGGTTATCATATTTTCTGACAGGTTTTCCTGCAGCCTTTCGGTTCTCCATATCAATTAATTATCAGGGTGCAAAGGTACGATTATTTGGTGATATTATGGTTTACTGATTTTTTTGCACCTTTGTAATTCTGAAAACTTTATCGATATGGCACTAATAAAATCAATTTCAGGTATCCGGGGAACAATTGGTGGAAAACCGGGAGAAAGCCTGTCTCCGGTGGACATTGTAAAATTTGCAGCAGCCTTTGGGACCTGGGTTCAGTTAAGACATAAAAAAGATAGTCTAAAGGTCATTGTGGGACGAGATGCCCGCAAATCAGGAACTATGGTTAACAGCCTTGTAATTACCACTCTGCGAAGTCTGGGAATTGACGTGGTTGATTTAGGATTGGCGACCACTCCCACTGTAGAACTCTCAGTCATAGGGTCACATGCCGATGGAGGAATTATTATCACTGCCAGCCATAACCCGGCTGAATGGAATGCCCTGAAATTGCTTAATGAAAAAGGTGAGTTTTTGTCGGCCCTGGATGGGATGAAAGTACTGGAAATTGCTGCCAGTGAAGATTTTAATTTTATTTCGAACAATCTTACCGGATCACTTGAATTGGATGAAACTTGGGGGAAGAAACATATTGATCTGATACTTGCCTTAAAACTTGTTGATATAAAAGCAATTAAGAATGCAGGATTAACAGTTGCCATAGATTGTGTTAACTCGGTCGGAGGAATTATTCTGCCACAACTCCTGAGGTCTCTCGGTGTGAAAAAGGTTATTGAACTTAATACAACTCCTGATGGTAATTTTGCACATAACCCTGAACCACTGCCTGAAAACCTTAAAAGTATTTCAGAGTTCGTAGTCAAGGGAAAGGCTGATATAGGTTTTGTTGTTGACCCGGATGTTGACCGTCTGGCAATTGTATGTGAAGATGGAACGATGTTTGGTGAAGAATATACTCTTGTTTCTGTCGCTGATTATGTCCTTAAAAATACTCCGGGAAATACAGTATCTAATCTGTCTTCAACAAAAGCGCTCAGAGATATAACTTTAGGATATGATTGCATGCACTATTCTGCTTCTGTTGGGGAAGTGAATGTTGTGGAAGAGATGAAAAAAAGAGATGCCGTAATAGGTGGAGAAGGAAATGGAGGCGTAATTTATCCCGAACTTCATTATGGCCGTGATGCTCTTGTTGGCATAGCTCTCTTCCTTTCGCATCTTGCAAAATGCAAAATAAAATGCTCGGCTTTGCGGAAATTATATCCACAATATGTCATTGCCAAGAAAAAACTTACTCTTGATCCCGCTGTTGAATTTAGCCAGATCACAGAGGCCGTGAAGGATCATTTTAAGGGTCATTTAACAGATGAGAGAGATGGTTTATGGATTGAACANNAAAAACGGCTGGGTTCAGATCAGGAAATCGAATACAGAACCAATAATGCGTATATATGCAGAAGGACGGACCCCCAGCGAGGCGGATGATTTGGCTGATACTGTAATTGGGATTGTTAAAAGAAGCTAATTTTATTTTATTTACTTATTCCGAATTAATCAAACTGAATAGTTGATATGAGGTCACTAAGCCTCTAAGTATTTATGTTAAAATTGTTAATGATTAAAAGGGAGAACCCTTTTTGATACTTTAGTGGCTTATTTTTTGAATTTTCTAATTATTATTTTCATGAAAAAAACACTTTTCATCACTGGCATTATAGTAGTTGTTGCAATCGTAGTTCTGATTGTTATAAGCAAGGTAACCTCAAAGAAAGAAGTTGCAAATCTCTATGCAGAATCCCATAAAGGTCAGTTTGATATAATCGTTACTACAACAGGGGAATTGCAGGCAAAGAAATCGACGGATATAATTGGTCCTGAGTTTACCCAGAGTAGAAATATCAGGGCTATGGATATTAAGATTACAGATATGGTGCTTGAAGGAACAGAAGTCAAATCAGGAGATTACGTTGCAACACTCGACAGGACATCATTTGATAATAGTTTAAAGGATGAGCTGGAAAAACTTACAACTTATGAAACCAATCTGGAAATGAAAATTCTCGATACTGCAGTTACTCTGAGTAACTTGCGGGATAATATAAAAAACCTGAGATTTTCAGTTGAAGAGGCTGCAATAGCCCTTCAGCAATCGAAATATGAACCTCCGACAACCATCCGTCAGGCAGAAATCTCACTCGATAAAGCAAACCGTTCGCTCGATCAGGCAATAAGAGGCTATTCCCTGAGAGTTGAACAGGCAAAATCAGATATGAGAACCAACAAGACAAATCTTTCCGAACAACGTACAAGGGTTGGTGATCTTCAGGTCGTCTTGTCAAAATTTATTGTTACTGCCCCCTCTTCAGGTATGATAATTTATAAGCGCGACAGAATGGGATCAAAGAGGAAAGTTGGCTCTTCAATAAGTCCGTGGGATAATGTAGTCGCAACCCTTCCTGATATGTCATCTATGATATCCAAAACATATGTAAATGAGATCGATGTAAGCAAAGTTAAAGCTGGGCAACACGTCGACATTGTGGTGGATGCCTTTCCGGAAAAATCTTATACCGGGACGGTTACCAGTGTTGCCAATATCGGCGAGCAGCTGCCTAATGCTGACGCAAAAGTGTTCGAGGTGCTTATTGAAGTCGACGGTTCTGATCCGATTTTAAGACCTTCAATGACCACAGGTAACAAGATCATTACAAAGACCATTAAAGATATTACTTATATTCCCCTGGAAAGTGTACAGGCAGGAGCCGACAGTATCCCGTTTGTTTATATGAAAAATGGGACACGGCAGGTTGTTGTTCTTGGGGAATCTAATGAGAATAATGTAGTTATAGAACAAGGTTTACAGCCGGGGGTTCAGATCTACCTGAGTACACCTGAAAAACCCGAAAATTTCAAGTTGGTAGGCGAGGAGCTAATCTCGGTCATAAAAGATCGTGAAAAAGCAAAAAAGGCGGAAGAGCTTCGGATAAGGCAGGAAGCTGAAAAAGCAAAAGCGGAAGCAGGCCCGATGATGGGTGAAGGAGGAATGCCAAACCTGACTCCTGAAATGATGCAACGATTTCAGAATATGAGAGGAAACCGGCCCGGGGGACCTCAGGGTGGAATCAAAGATACATCTTCAAAACAGAGAGTGACCAGACAGAATGGACAGGAAAGCCAGGGACAGATAAGGACAACTTCAGTTGAAGCAACTGTTAAAAAGTAATTACCTAAACAGGAAATAAAATGTTTAAATTCATATTGCGATATTCCCACGATATAGAAATTGCTGTTGAATCAATTGTCTCAAACAAGCTGAAATCGATGCTTACAGCTCTGGGAATAATATTTGGCGTGGCTGCAGTTATTGCCATGCTGGCAATTGGAAAAGGGGCGAAGCAGGAGATAATGGAACAGATGAAAATGGTAGGGGTAAATAATATCCTTATCAACCCTGTGATACCTGATAAATCTTCTTCTACTTCAGAAGGGGAAAAACAACAAAAAAAATTCTCAAGGGGGCTAAATCTTCTTGATGTTGAGGCTATTAAACAAACACTTCCTTCTGTAAAAAGAATTAGCCCGGAGATTTCTTTCAACTCAACTGCAATGCTTAACGGGGCAAAATATACTGCTAAGCTGGTTGGTGTCTCAAATGATTATTTCTATTTATATAATCTTCCTTTGGTAGGTGGAGCTTTTTTTAACTCATTTCAGGAAGAAAATGGCATTCAGGTTTGTATTATCGGCGCTAATATCAGGGCAAAGTTCTTTAGTAAAATAGACCCTCTCGGGCAGTATATTAAATTTAATGGCATCTGGCTTAAGGTGATCGGTGTTCTTCAAAAAACCAATGTCAGTCTGACAGGATTTGAAGAAAAAGGAGTGAATGTTTATAACGATAATATTTATATTCCGATCCAGACCATGCTGTTAAGATATCAGAACAGGGCTCTTTTGAATACAAAACTTGTTTCAGAAGCCACATCTATGCAGTTTTTTGGTGGAGGCGGACCAGGCGGTGGTATGGCAAGAGTTGTCGTCAGCAGTTCTGATGCTTCAAGCGATACGGAAACGAATTATAATCAGCTTGACAGGATAGTTGTTCAGGTTACTGAAACAGAACAGCTTCAGCCGACTACTGAAATACTCAGCCGNNAGTATTTCACTTATTGTTGGCGGCATTGGAATCATGAATATTATGTTCGCATCGGTTATGGAGAGAATAAAGGAGATAGGTACCAGAATGGCAATTGGGGCAAAAAAAATGGATATAGTTGTTCAGTTTTTATCTGAAGCAGTTCTTATTAGCGTATCAGGAGGTTTTATCGGTGTATTTTTCGGTGTTATAATGGCAAAACTGATACAGCAGATAGCAGGGATTATGACAAT
>PMNJ01000299.1 GCA_003162595.1 Bacteroidales bacterium
TTGATAAGGAAAGCTGGGTCGAACCAATTTTGAATGCCTTAATGAACAAATAGTTATTTTACCACTTTGAAATTGATATAGTCGTAATTCATCTGACCTATTTCGACAGTATGAAGTGTGATTGTTTGTAAGCCTTTCTTCAGATCAACCCGTGCAATCTGATCGATATAGTTCCAGTGATGCCATTGCCGCCATGCTACATTGTCTGCTTCAACAAATGTAGAAGGGATGGAGATAGGTCCTGTTGCGTCTTTGTCGTTAACCGAAATAGAGATCTTTCCATTTTGATTTGCAGTGTACATTAATCCAAGTTGGTAAGTCCCTGTCTTTTTAACGTTTATCGTATATTTAGTCCATTCGCCCGGCTGGGTCCAACCTACATAAAGTTGATCCTTTTCGGGTTCTACAAAATTATATGGATTGTTATCGATAGCCGGATCCCGGAACTTTGTAAAAGAGATGTCTACTGCTTCATTGATTCTGAATTCATTCAGATAAGAACCATCAGAGGGATTTAATCTGCCGCTGCCTGAGTTGATTGTATCGGAATCGTGATAGGCGATGCCTTCACCACCAAAATCATAATATTCACATTGAAGTTTACCTGGAATGGTTTGAGCTCCACCAAAGTACTTCACATCAGAATATGGTGTACCTTTATAATCACCAGGGGAATTTGAGTAGCAAGATGAAATAACTCCCATACAAATTATATAACATAATTTGATTCGAATTTTTTTCTTCATAATGGATACATCATTTTTCATTCAATTTACAGTAAATTAATCTAAGAAATCATAAAAACCAATGGCATTTTCACTTTTCCTCATCTTTTTAACCGCATTCATTATTCAACTCATTTTAGTAACCGATTAATAATTCGCTTAACCGTTGCAAGTGAATCCCGACAATATTTTCATTTCTTAATTTTACAAGATTAATAATATCCATATTTATAATAAGGTTAAATAATTGAAGCTCTTCGCAGCAAGAAATGAATCCCGACAATGCCACGCGGGGATTCAATAAGTATCTGGAAAAATTGAAGTCAAATATGCAGATACCATCAAAATAGATAAATATTATAATGGAATATCAACAGACATCTCACAAAATAGACTTTTCCGGGACCCGATAAGTGAATCAGATTATTAAAACATGTCCGTTCAAAAATAAAGGAATAATATCATCGTTTATTATTTATTCTATTCATAAATTAATTCGGGGGATAGATGAAATATATTTTCTTATCCGTTCTTATAGGATTGATGGCTTGCAATTTTCAATTCCTTAAAGCTGATGAAACAAATTTCAGGATAACTCATGTTAAAGGTCAGGTTATTGATAGCACTGATTCTTCGCCACTGGCATATGCAACAATCAGAATAAAGGGAAGTGATATTGCTATGCAGACAAAAGATAATGGGTACTTTGAAATGGATGTTCCTTATGATACATGTACTCTTGAAATAACATATGTCGGGTATAGGACTAAGGAAATCAGGCTTAATCCGAACCTGATAAACGGTGCCATAACAATCAGGCTTTCAAAAGAAAATGAAAGACTGGCAGAAGTGCTTGTTGTTCAGGAAAAAGAAAAAATAATCCGGCTATCTTCAGATGAGATCAGTTCAGTAAAAATTTCTCCGAAACTAATAGAAAAATTACCAAATCTGGGTGAAGTGGATGTCATGCGTTCACTTCAGTTGTTACCTGGTATATCAGGGACAAATGAGTCTTCTTCCGGATTATATGTCAGGGGAGGTACTCCTGATCAGAACCTTATCCTTTTCGATGGGATGACCATATATCATGTCGATCATTTTTTCGGCTTTTTCAGCGCTTTTAATGCAAATACCATTGATGATATAGAATTGATGAAAGGCGGATTTCCTGCGGCATACGGAGGCCGGTTATCGAGTGTGATGAATATAACCGGGAAACCCGCCGATATGGAACACATAAAGGGCGGAGTAGGAATAAGTCTCTTGAGTGCAAATGCTTATTTAGAGGTACCTATTATAAAGGACAAAGTATCCTTCCAGTTCGCAGCCCGCCGTTCATATTCTGATATTATACAGACCGGTTTATACAATAAAATTTTTAATATGTATAATCAAACCACGACCACCGTAAGCACTGGACCAACAGGTGGTTTTGGCGGTTTTGGCGGACGCCGTTCTTTTCAGCAACAGACCGTTACTCCGACTTTCCATTTTTATGACCTCAACTCAAAAATAACCTATAAGCCATCATCGAAAGATGAAATATTCGTCAGTTTTTATAATGGGGAAGATAAACTTGATCAGTCGCAGAGTATTTCTTCAGAATTTTCCAGGAATAGTTCTCAGGGCGGCCTCAAAAATCTCACCAACTGGGGTAATACAGGGATAAGCGCTCAGTGGTTGAGAAAATGGAATGATAATTTTGATAGTCATGTTTTCATTTCCTATTCAAATTACTTTAATCTTTCCGACCGCGAATATCAGTCCGGAGGCACAGGCACGCAGCTAAGCACTTCGCAGGCATTTGATAATGCAAACTTGTCAAATAATATCAAGGATCTTACGTTCCGGTTCAAAAACGAATGGAAAATAGGGAATAATAATCAGGTAGATTTCGGAACAGAAGTTACCCAATACGATATCAAATATACCGGCCAGCGAACCGATACACTTACCGTTAACGGAAAAGCAATCCTGTACTCATTCTATGTGCAGGACAATATTGAGATTACAAAAAAACTGCATTTTCTGGCAGGTTACAGGGGCTCATATTTTGCAGGAACCTCCGNNGGTAACAAAGAATACTGGGTACTCGATAATAAGTCTGATGTGCCGGTAAGCTCGGCCTTTCACTATATTGCCGGCGCTACCTATGAAAAGGGCAATTATCTTTTTAATGTGGAAGGATACTACAAGAGCCTGGTTAATGTTCTGGAAGAATCGCAACGAGCCACAAGAAATTTCCTAGCGCCGACAAACACGGAGAATATATATTCGGGAACAGGTATTGAAAAAGGTATTGAATTCCTGGCTCAGAAAAAGATTGGCAATACAACAGGCTGGTTATGCTATACACTTGGTTCGGTTATCTATAATTTCCCGGATTTAAATTACGGAAAATCATTTTATGCTGACCAGGACCAGACACACGAGGTAAAAGCAGTTATTAACCGAACAATAAAAAGATGGGATTTTGCTGCCACTTTTGTATATGCCACCGGGAAACCGTACACTGCTCCCGAGAGCCTTTACCAGCTGACAATGCTTGATGGGACAACAAATACTTATTACCATCTTAATGAAAAAAACGGAGACAGGTTACCTCTATACAGCAGGGTCGACCTTGCAGCTACCTATAACTGGGAAACACGATCAGCAAAAATGCATGTTTCCGCTTCTGTTTTCAACCTTCTGAATCACCAGAATATATGGTATAAGGAATTCAATCCCCAGGGATATCAGCTTAATATAACTAATGTCAACTACCTGGGATTCACTCCAAACCTTTCATTTGCAATCGATTTTAAATAGTAATGAACTATGCGCAAAATCATCCTAGCAATTGTCATCAGCGCTTTTCTTACAGGGTGTGAGAAAGAACAACTGAATAACGGACATTCCGGTTTAATAGTCGTTGAAGGCTATTTGTACGCAGGCAGGCCGGTGGATAGCATTAGAATCTCACAGGCAGTGTATTTCAATAGTTCTGATACTGTTTTCCACGGAGTTTCAGATGCAAGTGTTTCAATCGTATCAAATGGAATCACATATAATCTTCAGCCATCAGTCAGACAAGGATATTACAACTATCCCGGAAATAATCTTAACATCACTGCAGGAGGAACATATTCTCTGAACATAATATACAACAACCAGCAGATAACTTCCCAAACCACCGTGCCTGGCAGTGCATCGGGACTAAAAATTTCTGAAAATGCCCTTTTGGTCGATACCACGCTGACTATGCGCGAATTAAGAGATTCATCTTTGCTGGTAAGCTGGAACAATCCCAACAGGGATTATTACTTTGTAATACTTGAAAATAAAGACAGCATCCTGACACCTGTGAGAGTAAATACAACATCAGGCGGGTTTGGCTACGGCGGATTCCCCGGAACAGGAACAGGAACAATTAACCTGGCAAGAAGATTTCAGACAAGACCTATCCAGGATTCTCTTTACCGGATCTCCTTATTTTCTACGGTTGGAAATTACGGGCATTATGAATTTAAATTGTACAAGGTCACTAAAGATTACGCGAGTCTTTATCAGAGCAGCACTCAGAATACAATAAATCTAAATGAACCTTTTACCAATATCAGCAACGGGTTAGGAATTTTCACAGCATTCAGTGCATGCGACAGTCTTTCTTTCGTAGTAAAGAATAAACTTCTTAATAAAAAATAATTTCGTTAGAGTAATCCACCAAAAAAAGCCTTGCCAGTATACGGCAAGGCTTTATTAGGTTCAGTCTGTTAAACAAACCGTTACCTTCCTCTTCCTCCATGGAAACCACCTCCGCCATGGAATCCACCACCAAAGCCTCCGCGGAAGTTGTACACGAATGTTGGTCCCCAGCCCCAGCCCATGTATCCATAAGGCCAGCCAAAACCTAATCCGCCATAATACCCATATACTCCGGGCCATCCATAATAAGAGTCAGAATATCTCTGATTTTGCTGAGCTGCCCTGAGTTTAGTTTCTTCCATATAGTTTAAAACCGAATCCTGTACCCCTTCATCACGCAGCTTCACAAGTTGGTCCGCTCTGAGAAAATAAGCTGTATGTGATTGTTTAATTTCTCCGATAATATCCTTTGACGACACGCTGTCTTTACTCATCTGGATGATATCAGACACTGATAAAAGTTTTGCGTTTTCAGGATAAGGCCGGTAAACTATGCAACCTTGCAGGCTTGCAATACCTGTAACAATCAGAATAAACCAGATCGCATTTTTAAAATTTTCAAGTTTTTTCATTTTACTTCCCTCCTCGTTTCTATCTTTATAAAACTATTCTCATAATAAAGTATTAAACAAATTTTGTGCCTGATTGCATATAAACCCCGGAAAAGTTGTTAATGAAGTGTTAATAATAAGGGTGGCCTGGAGAAAGCTTTTTAACATATTTTGCCTTTAAAAAGCCTGTACCGGGGAAAAAGGTTTCGAACAGATTACTATATTAATTGTTCTAAAGAAAATATCTAAAATGAAAATAATCTCATTAACCCTCTTTGCGATGATACTCTTCAATTCAGCCCCGTCCCAGAAAATTCCTTCAGTTGTATCAACTGTCAACCTCAACAGATATATGGGTATGTGGTATGAAATTGCCCGTCTGCCAAACTATTTTGAAAGAAAATTAAAGTGCACTTCCGCTAACTATACTCTCCGCGATGATGGAAGAATAACGGTATTGAACAAAGGATACTACTTATCTGATCCTCAAAAATCAACATCTTCACGGGGAGTTGCCTGGATCCCTGATAAGATGAGTCCTGCAAAGCTCAAAGTACAGTTTTTCTGGCCATTTTCCGGAGATTACTGGATTATGGAGTTGGACAAAGAATACAGGTATGTCCTTGTTGGGGATCCTTCACTTAAATACCTCTGGATACTCGCCAGGGAAAAGAAAATGGATGATCAGACTTATATTATGCTCCTTGGCAAAGCTGTGGCAAATGGATATGATGTAAAATCTATAATAAGGGTCGAACAGGATTGTAACTGAATACCCCCTCGCCCTTCGGGCATTCCTCCCGGAGATCTGTTTTGGGATGAATTTCCCCCTCGCCCTTCGGGCACTCCCCCCATGGGGGGAGAAATACTTGGCATTTTATAGTGATTATAATTATCCAATGAGGATTTTCTCCCCCTTTTGGGGGAGATGTCGCGAAGCGACAGAGGGGTATTTCACCCCAATACAGAATTATCTAGAAAAACCCACTCTAATTTATCGGAACATAAACCAACTCAATTCCGTAGTTTTTGCCCAGATTCCTGCTGTATTTCTTGTCAGCAGCATTATTCCAATGCTCCATTACACCCAGACTTTTCAACCGGGTACCGTCACGTTCAGGATCGTAAAAAGTTTTGGAGGGCGGATTATCAGCCAGGGCAGCTTCAACCAAATATTTTTCGGTATACGCAATGTCTGCAAGATCGGGCCATTCTGCCCTTAAAAAATCAATTCCAACTGCATCCACGGCCACTCCGTCCTGAGAAGCAAAAAGACTGGAACACCATCGGTTATTAAATGGAGCCATTCTCCATTTATCTTTTATTAATGGCGGACCATCCTGGGAACGGGCGCCGTAAAAACCATCAATCATGAACAATATTGTTTTCCCTCCCAGATCTTTATGTCCGAGGAAATCTGTAAAGGTCATATATTTGTCTTTACCCTGCCTGTCCTGCTCAAAATTATCATGAGCGTTTTTCCTCCAATTGTGATCTATGCTTGTTGCTCCGTAAAAATTCTTTCCACAAAGGGTAACGCCTTGTCCCCCATGCCCTTTTAACAAGGCAATGTTGATCAGATAATCAGCTTCAACAGCACATGAAGCGAGTCCTGTTGCAAGCTTTCCGTTATCGACAGAATACGGAATTGCCTTCTCAACATAAGTGGATTTAACGCGTCCCTCGCCTCCCTGATTGTCAACAAATATTACCTCAGGAAAATCCTTGTGACATTTATTAAAAATGTTATCGCCAATAAAACGGCTGGCATCGAAAATTGTAATATTTTTTTGTGGCACACCTGCTTCTTTAGTCAGGCTGGCTATTAAAGCATAGATAAGTTGTGGAGTACCATTTAAACCTGTTGTGTCTGCATGACTGAGAGTATTGTTCTGATTGATCTTAACAGCTATTTTCTGATTTATTGTATAACCGCTTGTGATTTTTTTCTTCTCTTTATTGAAATTTTTAAACAGCACATCCCAGGCCATTGCTTCAGTAACCTTGCCGGTAAGTGATTTCAGAATATTTTCCAGCATCTTGGTTGCTTCAGTCTGTGAAGTACTTTTTTCATCCCACCAGTATTTGTTTGTTCCGTCCCAGGTCGCAACTTTTGGGTCAAAAACCCATACAACACGTCCGGGGAAAATACCATGTTCAACGCCGATAGGTGAATTAGACAATACACTGTTTACATCCACCGAACTTGCGCTAACCACTTCAGCTCTGTTGGTCAGGGATAGTATTGTACATACTACTGCAAGAGTAAAAAATGAGGCAGCATAAATATACCTGGCTTTCATGAAATGATTCCTGGCTTTTCTGAATGCCAGAACTGAACCGGATAAAGTAATCAACCATATTACAAACGCTGACATAATTGGTGCGGCAGCTCTCATACAGGGATAAGTTGCCCGTTGAGGTTTGGGAATTACTCTGATCAGGAACCAGACAGTTGAAGATATCCCTAAAGCGATAAAAGCTATTTTGGGAAGAGCCGACTTTCCAATCAGATTTTTAAGCTTAAGAAAAAACAAATTGATCCTTGTTTTCATAATTGCATTTTTTGATAAAGATAATTCTGTTTTTGGATTTTCAGAATGGAGTCAAAATAAAAAGCAGCCCGCAATGCGGACTGCCTTAAAAACATAGAAATTTTATTTTATAAATATCTGAATATTAATTGAATTTGTAGGTTACGCCGAGAGTTAAATATCCAAGTCCATAACCTAATTCACCAAATGCTGCAAATTTATCAGAAAAATAATAACGTCCCCCAACATAAAGGGCAAATAGTCCAAAAGTTTGATGAGAAGATGCCTTTTCATTTAGATAAGTATAGTAAGATTCAGATTCAATTCTTACACCTAATGCTACTCCGCCATAAGTATCAAGCTTAGGAACTTTAAAAAGATCATAATGGAGAGCGCCACGAGCAGCAATAACAATATCATTCCACGTCCAATCCAGGGAAGAAGTATAAGAGTAAGAGGCATGTTTGATTCCAATGATTCCTCCAATTGAAATTGGACCAACATTTGCGATGTCGGCAATCCCTTTATCTAAGCTTAGGCTAAAAGCAGGCAATGAAGTTGTCCCATAACCATATCCATACCAGCCAAAGCCAACACCTAAGCTTCCAATCATGTCGCCATTTTTGAATGACTGTGCATTGAGTTGTGTCAAAGAGAAGACGACAACTAATAATGACAATAAAAGTTTCTTCATAATTTTTAAGTTTTAATTATCAAATTTAATAGTTAACAATTTCTTTAAAGATTTGTTTATTACTTGTTTTTGAAAATGATTATTTATTTAATAATTTCTTCTACACAAAGATCCCGAGATCATAGACAATGATAAAACTGAACATAATCCAGGTAAAGTAACTTTCCTTTCGACCAGGTATAATATTTTTATAAATTTCGTTTCCCCTTATTGCCTTTTATATAAACAAAAAGTAAAGCTAATTTAACAATTGTATTTCAAGAAAAGCAAGGAAACCCAGTATTTTTTTTCAATGATTTTGACGAATTATAAAAAAGATACCATTAAACCCGGTTAAATGATGTCAAAGTTCTTTTGTCAGGATTTCTTTGTCATGCCCCTTTAAAAATCAGAAACATCACCGCTGCAAGTGATGCTCCAACCAATGGTCCCAGAACAGGTACCCAGGCATATTTCCAATCGCTGTCGCGTTTACCCGTTATTGGAAGAAGGAAATGCACTATGCGCGGACCAAGATCACGGGCAGGATTAATAGCATATCCGGTAGGACCTCCCATAGACAGACCGAGACCCAGGACAACAAGAGCAACTGGTAAAGCACTCAAAGCGCCTAATCCGACTTCTGGTTTCGCCATGTAGAGAACAGCCAGGGTAAGTACATATGTTCCTATAGCTTCAGTTAAAATATTATACCAGTAGTGTCGTATATTCGGGGCAGTACAGAATACAGCCAGCTTTGAATCAGCGTCTGCTGTTGCATCAAAGTGCTTTTTATAAGCTACCCAGACAAGAAAAGCTCCAAACATTGCACCCAGCATCTGGGCGCAGATATACATTGGCAAGAGAGTAATTGAAAATTTATGTGCAATCACAAGAGCCAGTGTTATAGCAGGGTTCAGGTGGGCACCGCTAAATGGCGCCGCAATTAATATTCCTGTAAAGACCCCTACGGCCCATCCGAAAGTTATTACAATCCATCCGCTGTTGTTTCCTTTCGTTTTATCGAGAACAACGTTTGCTACCACTCCTCCTCCAAAAACAAGAATTATTGCAGTTCCGAAAAATTCAGCAAAAAATGCATTCATATGGTTAGTTATTAAATAATTGTATAAAAATTTGTATGTGTAGGGACGTTGCATGCAACGTCCCTACACATACATTTATATTATTTTAATTCGAATCATCCGCCCATGTTTTTGCTGCATTTACAGCGCGATGCCATCCTCTGATCAGGGCAAGTGTTTCATTCTCTTTTATTTGAGGAGAGAAGGTCCTGTCCATCTGCCATTGTTGCTTAATCTCATTGATATTGCTCCAGTAATTCACAGCAAGTCCGGCAAGGTATGCAGCACCAAGAGCTGTTGTCTCGGTAATTTTTGGTCGTACAACTTTTGCCTGTAGTAAATCTGCCTGAAATTGCATTAGCTGGTTATTCACTGTCGCTCCTCCATCTACCCTTAATTCACGGATATCAATTCCGGAATCATTTTGCATGGCAAGCAGCACTTCCAATGTCTGATAGGCGATACTATCAAGAGCAGCACGGGCAATGTGTGCCGATGTGGAACCTCTGGTTATACCAACTAATGTGCCCCGAGCATGTTGGTTCCAGTGTGGAGCGCCGAGCCCTGCGAAGGCAGGGACAAAATAGACTCCCTCACTGTCTTTAACTTTTGCAGCCAGTTTCTCTACATCGCCGGAACTTTTAATAATCCCCAAACCATCACGAAGCCATTGAACAACTGCACCGGCAATGAAAATACTCCCTTCAAGGGCATATTGAGTATCATTGCCAATTTTCCAGGCAATAGTAGTCAATAGTTTATTTTTTGACTCAATTGGGTTATTTCCAATGTTCATAACCATGAAACAACCTGTACCGTAAGTGTTTTTAACCATCCCCGGCTCGATACACATCTGTCCGAAAAGAGCTGCCTGCTGATCGCCGGCTATTCCGGCAACAGGTATTGATGTGGCAAACTGGCCCTCAGTTTTTCCATAGATTTCGCTTGATGACTTTACCTCAGGAAGCATTGCCGATGGGATATTGAATATCTTTAACAGCTCTTCATCCCATTTAAGAGTATGAATATTGAACAACATAGTTCTTGAAGCATTCGAAACATCTGTTATATGTAATTGTCCCCTGGTAAGGTTCCATACCAGCCACGAATCTATTGTTCCAAATGCCAGTTGTCCATCCTCCGCCAGCCTTCCTGCATCCTTCACGTTATCTAATATCCACCTGATTTTTGTTGCAGAAAAATAGGCATCGATAATAAGCCCTGTTTTTTTAAGGATCTTTGAGCCCTGCCCTTCACTCTTCAGCTTATCACAAAAATCTGCGGTACGCCTGTCCTGCCAGACAATAGCATTGTATACAGGTTTGCCGGTTTTTCTGTTCCATACTACCGTTGTCTCACGCTGGTTTGTAATACCAATGGCAGCAATATTGGCACTTTCGAGTCCGGCTTTAGTAATTGCTTCAAGTGCAACGCCGGCTTGTGTTGACCAGATTTCCTCAGGATCGTGCTCTACCCATCCGGGTTTGGGGTAAAACTGAGTAAATTCCTTTTGTGCACTTGATACAGGAAGTCCATTATGGTCAAAAATAATTGCCCGCGAACTCGTAGTCCCCTGATCGAGAGCTAAAATGAATTCTTTCATATTCCATGTTATTAGGTGAATGTCAAACTCCTATATATAATTTTTTACCAACTCTTTATAAGATTCTATCTGCTCCTCCTGCCATTTCTGGTCATACCCAAATTCAGATGCCATCAACCCGGCAACAACGGGTGCGATTTCTGCACTTGCACGGGCATTAAGAAATAAGGACCGGGTCCTTCTTGCAAGTATATCTTCCAGCCTTAAGGGCATTTCATTCCTGCAGATCCAAAGTATCTCAGCCCTGGTATAAGGCAGACGTGGATCAACAGGAATTCCCAACTCCGGGTTTTCAGATATTATCCTTTCAATATCAACAGAATGATCTCCATATATATGCAACCTGTTTAAAGTATTATCTGTATTAAGTGTAGCCAGCATTAGCTTTGAGGTAACACATTTCGCTTTCTCCAGAAGACCTGCTTTAATTGCTCTGTCAATAGTCTCTTCAGCCATCCTCCTGTAGGTAGTCCATTTCCCTCCGATAATTGTAAGAAGTCCGGAAGGTGAAAGTGATATTTTATGCCTTCGTGATACCTCTTTGGTTGAGGCAGGATTATCAGGATTGGCTGCAAGGGGGCGCAATCCTGCATAAATGCAAAGTATGTCCTCCCGTTTTGGAGGTTTTACAAGATATTTTTCAGCTGTTCTTAAAATAAAACTGATCTCCTCATCAAGTGCAACCGGCTCAAGACTTATTTTGTCAAGTGGAGTATCTGTTGTTCCTATCACAACCTCATTATACCATGGAATAGCAAAGAGTACTCTTCCGTCATCTGTTTTTGGGATCATGATAGCCGAGTTGCTCCGGAGGAAGGATTTATCCAGAACAATGTGTACACCCTGACTTGGTCTGATTGTAGGTTTAGATAACAGATCGTCCATCCTTGCAACCTCATCTGCAAATACCCCGGTTGCATTTATAACCAGGTTTGTTTTCAGAATAAATTCCTCTTCTGAAGCAATATCCACCGCTCTGACACCATTTATTTTCCCTTTTTCATCTTTCACAAGACCGGTAACTTTGAAATAATTAAGTATTAAACCTCCATTACCTGCACACGACTCAGCCAGGGCAAATGCCATGCGTGAATCATCAAACTGTCCATCGTGATACACAACGCCTCCTTTCAATCCTTTTGAATTTAACAGAGGTAAACGCTCGATGGTTTTTTCCCGATTGATAAAATAGGATTTCCCCATACTCAATCTTCCGGCCAGCAGATCATAAAATTTAAGACCCACCGTGTACATAAAAACATCCCACAGGGTATAAACAGGAATTACAAATTCCTGATTAAAGGTCAGATGAGGTGCATTTTTTAACATTAATCCTCTCTCATGTAATGCTTCCATAACCAGAAGAAGGTCACCCTGGGCCATATATCGTACACCTCCATGAACCAGCTTTGTACTACGTGAAGAAGTGGCCTTGGCAAAATCAGATTGTTCAAGTAATAATGTCTTAAATCCGCGTGAAGTAGCATCCTGAGCAACTCCAAGGCCTGTAGCACCGCCACCTATCACAATAATATCCCAGACTTTATCTGACTGTTTTTTTAATTCTTCAACAAATTTCTGACGGTTCATTTTGGATCTGATTTTGATAATAATTATACGGAGAAAATTCGGGAATACAAATAAAATCTTAGGAGGATTTCACTAAGTGAGCTAAAACCCTCTGCCGCTTCGCGGCATCTCCCTCAAGGGGGAGACAATTCTTAGATATTTAGTAAATTACAGTGGAATCCGGAGGATTTTTCCCCCCTTGGGGGGAAATACAAAGGGGGTATATGTCGTTGAATTTAAGCCAACTAGGGGACGTGGTGGTTAAGTGGTAAATATGCTACCTCAGCATTCCTTTAATATGTGATGGATCGCCATCATTTTTTGCAGGTATGATATTGAGAATTCTGCAGATCAGGTTATAAATATCAATGTTATTCAATTCTTTAAACTTATAATTTTTTTTGAATGAAGGACCAACAGCATAAAAAATGGCAAACATATCGGAGTTTGAATTATCATAACCATGGGCACCTCCTCTGAGAGAAGAACCATCCGGTCTGGTACCAATGCTCCATGAGCTATCTGCTACAACAACAATTTCAGGGATACGCGGATTGGTCCCATAATGCCATTTTTCAGGAAGCTGCGATTTGCTCCATGCTTTCAATCCTCTTGATTTGTTAAGCAGATAAAGAACGCTGTCCTTCTTGCCCTCTGAAGGATTAATCAGATAAACAGGATTTCCTCCCGATATGGAAGCTATCATCCTATTAGGGACCAGCGACTTAACATTTATGTATCTCTCCGGAGAAACAGCAGCCATTCCATGATCAGACACAATTATTAAGTTAATTTTTTTTGCATCAGGCAATGCTGATAATTTACTCCGCAGTACTCCCATCACACTATCCATCCGCTCAACAGTTTTTCGTGTCTGAGTTGAGACCGGTCCGAAACTGTGACCGGTCTCATCAGGTTCATTAAAATAGAGAGTTACCAGTTCCGGGCGTTTTTCAGGAGGGTAGGCTAGCCACTTTATTACGGTATCTATTCTTGCTTCATATGTTACTGACTCATCATATTTTTTCCAGTAAGTAGGATGCCTTGCCTCAGATCCGACCCAAAAGAACGATGCTGATCTGACACCCTGTTTCTCGGCAGTCACCCATATAGGTTCTCCTCCATAAAAAGCAGGATTTTCCACCACGGTTCTGTCTCCCATCCTGAAAAAAAGACCAAGATCCGCGGCCGGGAAGCTGTTATTTATCAACCCATGATGATCGGGGTAAAGTCCGGTTGCAATTGAATAATGATTCGGAAATGTTACGGTCGGAAAAGATGAATACATTCTGTCGGCTTTTACTCCATCTTTTGCAAGTTTGTTAAGGTTAGGTGTATTATACATTTTATTATAATCCCATCTGAATCCATCGAGCGACACCAAAAGGACATAGTTTTTGAAGGGTTTCCTAATGTCTTTCCTGAAACCTGGTAATAAAATAAGTATCGCAATCAATGCAATAATTGTAAAACTGGATGATCTTTTAAAAAATTCTTGTGGATGAAAATCTATCATTCGTTTCATATTTTTTCGTGATAAAACAGGATCAAATATACAGGAAAAAGAATTTAATATCTTTGTAAAATCTTTAATGATTGTTAAACTTTCTCCAAATGATTAATCATATGAAAAAACTATTTTATCTGTGCTTATTCTATTTCTGATCATCCTGAATATTTCTGCACAATCAGGGAAAAAAGCGCTTTTACTGATTGATATCCAGGACTTCTATTTCCCGGGGGGAAAGTCAGCACTTGTTGAACCTGAAAAGGTCGCTGCAAGTGATTATGGATTTAAATGCATCCTGATTCATGATGCCTGTGCGACGAAAGATCTGAAATTCGGAGAAAANNACTATTCAACTTTAAGTACTCTTGAAAATTACGCGCTTGTTGAAAGCACTAAAGAGTACTTAAGTAAATGAATAAGATAGTTGGAAACAGATCAGTTTAAAACTTCAGGCAGGCTGGAGCATCAAGTTTATATTCACCAGAAGACAGAACCGGAATCCCGCTTTTTGCATCAATTTTAAAAAGTGAAATATTCCCTGATTTCTGATTTCCAACCAGAAGATATTTACCTGAAGGATCGATCACAAAATTCCTTGGCCAGTTACCTCCACTTGAAGTCCGTCCCTGTAGAGACAGTTTCCCGTCAGTCCCTATCCTGAAAACAACAATAGTGTTTTCGCCGCGGTTTGATCCATAGAGATTTTGCCCGTTATTTCCCAGGTGAATATCGGCACAAAAACTTTCACCTTTAAAAGCTCCGTCCAATGTTGTCAATGTCTGGATTAATTTAAGCCCTCCTTTTGTATCAACATCAAAGACAGAAACAGTAGAATTAAGTTCACATATGACATACATTTTTGTTCCTGCCGGATTGAACACAAAATGTCTCGGACCTGTGCCATTTGGAAAATTTACAATGCCATTTTCTATTTGTTTCAGATGACCTGAAACCGCATCAAAATCATAAATAACAATCCGGTCCAATCCCAGGTCAGTAAGATAAACTTTCTTCCCGGCGGGGTCAAATGAAATCATATGTGGATGAGAGACTTTACCATCATTAACTGCGAATGAAATGGTGTCAGTTACTCTCTCAGCTATGCCTTTATCGTCCAGTTTTACAACAGCAATTGAACTGCTGGAATAACTTGCCATTAATAAATAATCCTCTCCGGGAGATAAGGATATGAAACAGGGCCCGCCATCAGGTACGAGCAATTCTTTAACCTTTTCAATATTCCCGTTTTGCTGATTATATTTTAAAGTGGTCACTCCCCCACCCTTAACACCATTGAATTCCATAACCTCGTCTGCTGCATAGATCAACCCCTTTCTTTTTGCAATACAAAAATATGAAGGGTTTGGTCCGGCATCCGCTTCAGATAATAATTTGAAAGTACCTGTTTCGCGGTTCAGATCGAAGCAAAACAAACCTTTTCCCCCTGTTTCGGTATATCTGCCTGCAAATAACCGGATGGTTTGACTATAACATGAGGTTGAAAAAACCATGATTAAGATTATTGTACAAATAATAATTGTTTTCCTCATACTTAAGATTTTATTAACCGCAAAGATCGCAAAGATTTGCACAAAGGTCACAAAGCAAAACAAAAAAAGAGGCTGATTTTCTCAGCCCCTGATTTTTAAATCATTAGATTTCATAACTATCACATTCCCGATAAGCCTGAATTACACGGTCCTCGCCTTCTTTGCCTTTGATGCTTAAGCCATGTTCCATACAAAGGACTCCTTCATACTTGCGACTATAAATATATTTAAATACATTTTTAAAGTTGATCTCCCCTGTACCGGGTTCATTACGTCCTGGTGTATCGCCCAGATGGAAAGCAGCAATCTCACTCCAGGCAGCCTCAATATTTGGAATAAGGTTTCCCTCGGTTATCTGTTGATGATAAATATCGTCAACAATCTTACAGACAGGTCTGTTTACAGCTCTGCAAATTTCATAGGCCTGCGGTATGCCATTCAGAAACAGTCCCTGATGATCATGAAGAGTGTTCAATGGTTCGAGAACAATTATCAGTCCTGCCGGTTCCATAACATCACAACAGTACCTCAGGTTGTCAATTACATTAGCTGTCTGAAAATCTCTATGGAGTTTTTCATCGTATCTGCCCGGGACAACAAGCGCCCATTTAACGCCTGTCCTCTTAGCCACTTCAATACCCTCTTTCATCTTTTTAACAAGCATTTCGCGTATTTCCGGCTTGTTAAGAACAAATGAAGTAACGCTGAAATCGGCATATAACACAAAGGGGCCAAGTTCCATTCCGAGACGATGCATTTCGTTCGCGATTTTAACCTGGTCCTCTACGGGTCTTCCCATAAGGCCATTATCGAACATTGCCCTGAAGCCCATATCGTAACAGAATTTTATGTTATCGACAATGTCATTCCCGGCATGTTCATGAAACATGCCCATGCTGGGAGCATATTTCAGTTTGAATGGCGTTGTTGCATCAGCAGCTTTTTGTTGCTTTGCGAGAGCGCCGGTACCAAAAACTGCAGGAGCGGCTAAAATAGCGGCTCCTGTAGCAGTGGCTTTTTTTAAGAAGTTTCTCCTTGAATGATCCATATATTCAATATTGAGAAATAACTATTACTTTGTTGCAGGCTCCGGGACATAAGCCAATCCTGCAATAGGCACAGTTTTGTCAACATCTACCGGGCCAAATGTAAATACCTTCGGACCAAGTTTGAGGTCGGAGTTCATCATTTCTTCGTACGTTACTTCTTTGCCGGTATATGCAGATATACGACCCATGATTGCATCCATGGTTGAAATAGCTGTATTTTCCGCTTCATTTATTGCTTTACCGGTACGGATTGCCGTAACAAGATCAATATGTTCCTGAACATACGGATCAACACTTACACTTTCGGTTGGTTTTCCGTCTTTATCTTTTGGATATTCATATTTCCAAACCTCATTGCCTGCCAGATCAAGGATTGAGTTCCGGCAGTTTGTTGAACCTTTTGAACCCTGAATTCTTTCAGATACATTATCCACACAACCATTTATCTGACGGCACATGCTATGGAAGTGGGTGCCATTTTCAAAAGTAAAATCAACACTGAAATTATCATATTGATTCCCTGTAACCCTGCGGAGTCTCGATCCGAATCCTACTGCCTTCACAGGATGTGTTCCCGTGAACCAGTTCATTACATCGAGATTATGAACATGCTGTTCCACAATATGGTCACCTGAGAGCCAAGCCCAGTTAACCCAGTTACGGATCATATATTCCATTTCGCTCCACTTTGCATTTGGATCACGATGCCATAGTTTTCCACCGTTCCACCATACATTTCCTCCGACAATATCTCCGATTTTCCCCTCCTGAACCTGTTGCCATGCTGCAATATAGTCTCGTTGGTGACGCCGTTGTGTACCCGTAACAATGCACAATTCCATACCTTTTGCTTTCTGAGCCGTAGCCATCACCGACCTTGCTCCAACCGGGTCAACACAAACCGGTTTTTCAGCAAAAACATGTTTTTTAGCCTGAATAGCTGCTGCGAGATGATCGGGACGGAAGAAGGGAGGTGTAGCGAGAATAACAAGATCAACGCCGGCATCGAGGACCTTCTGATATGCATCGAAACCTACAAAACAATTTTCAACAGGAACATCCTGTCCTTTCTGTTTCTTTATCTCTGCCCGGCATGAATCTATACGGTCCTGAAATGTATCACCCAGGGCTACAATTTTAAGATTCGGGCCCGCACTTAAAAAGTTAATTGCAGCTCCTGTTCCACGACCACCACATCCGATAACTCCTGCCTTGAGAATCGGTCCGTCAGGTGCCTGGTCAAGTTTTGCCGCAATTGGAATAACTTTTTTTGTTTCCCGGGCACAACTGGTTATAATAGAAGGAATAATGACCCCTGCAACTCCAACTGTTGCTGCCTTACCCAGGAAATTACGTCTTGAAATACCAGATTTTTTCATATTAGATTAAGTTTATGACGTTTGAGAAGAATAGATACTGTAAATCAGATTTGGAATGTAATCAAATGTAAATATAGACTTTTAAAAATGCAAAAAAAATGATTCCTTTTAATGATTATTAACATAAATAGTAAAGCTAATAACCCATACCTGATTGATGATTATACTAAATCATACTTAAGGTGGTATTTGATTATAATTTTTAGTACTTTTCGATGTTTATTAATTGCCTCTTCCCCCTGCCCTCTTCTCCCAGGAGAGAGGTAAAAATGACTCAAGATCAATGTTATATACTACTAATTTCAGATTTTTTAGAAGTATCAGATACCTGATAATCCTGCCATTCTTTTTATACAGTTGTGGCAATAAACCCCATGGGGATATAAGTATTTCAGAACTGGCCCCAAAACTGGAACCGGATTATTCAGACGTTACAATTCCTCCAAATATTGCTCCATTAAATTTCATGATTAAAGAAAAAGGAAACGCTTTTTTTGTGAAATTCTCTTCCGGCGGTGGATCAGGATTTGAACTTACCTCGGGAAGCGGCAAAATTCATATCCCTCAAAGGAAATGGAAGAAAATGTTGCAAAACAGTACGGGTAAAAATATTATGATTGAAATTTTTTCAAGGGATGAGGCGGGTAAATGGTTAAAATTTAAAATCATTACCGATAAAGTTGCTTCAGAACCAATAGATCCATATCTCTATTACAGGTTACTCTATCCAGGTTATGAAAGCTGGGCTGAATTGAGTATCAACTATCGCAGTCTCGAAAGTTTTAAATCAAAATCTTTAATCGAAAACAGCATCGTCGATCAGAATTGTGTCAATTGTCACTCATTTAATAACGGGAAATCAGATGACTTTCTCTTTCATATGAGAGGTACCATGGGGGGAACCTACTTCTATTCGGAGGGAAAATTCAGAAAGATAAACCTCAAAACAAAAGAGATGAAAAATGGGGCCGTTTATCCCAGGTGGCATCCTTCCGGTAAATTTGTAGCGTTCTCTTCAAATAAAATTATCCAGCGTTTTCATGCTGCAGATAATAAAAAGGTTGAAGTTAGCGACCTTGAATCATCTCTTGTACTTTATGATATGGAGAAAAATGAAATAATGAATATTGAATTAGGCGGTAAGGGGAAATTTATGGATACATATCCTGAATGGGCTCCTGATGGAAAATACCTTTATTTCTGCAGAGCTGTTCAGATCGGTGAAAAATATGATTTTAAAGATATTAAATACAATTTATGCCGGGTCCCTTTTGAAATTGACAAACGGACCTTCGGTAATGTAGAACTGGTATTTGATGCTTCCAAAATAAATAAAAGTGTTGCATTTCCCAGGATTTCTCCAAATGGTAAGTTCCTTGTCCTCACCCTTTTCGATTATGGCTGTTTTCCAATATGGCACAAAGAAGCCGATCTTTATTCAATTAATCTCGAAAACTTTAAAGCCGACCGGATGGATCTTAACAGTGATTACAGCGACAGTTATCATTCCTGGTCATCAAATAGCAAATGGCTGATATTCAGCAGTAAAAGAGGAGACGGATTAACAGCCAGACCTTATATTTCATATATTGAGGAAAACGGAATTTCAGAAAAACCATTTATTCTCCCGCAGGAAGACCCGGAGTTTTACAAGGGATTTCCAAAGAGCTTTAATATACCTGAATTTTCAACATTTAAAGTCGATATGAATCCGGGAGAGATCCGGAGACTTGCCAAGACAGTTGCAACACCTGCCAAATGGAGTAAGAACAACTAATATTAGTTATAATTTTATTCATACATTAAATTAAGAGAACTCTCATAACGACAGGAATGAAAGGGATTAAGAAATAAAGACATGCGAGTGAGAGATTCCTCGCTTTAGCCCGGAACGGAATGAGGTTGGAGAGAGATTCCTCGCTTCAGCCCAGGATGACAGGAATGAAGAATACANNTGTCATTCCGAATGAATCCCGCAAAGCGGGAGGAATGAGGAATCTTTAATATATTGAAATTTAAATCATTAAATTATAACAATCTATTGAAAAAATCCATGAAATTACATTTATATTATGTATATATTTTAACAAATGCAAATCATAAAGTTCTTTATACAGGCGTTACAAATGATTTAGAAAGAAGATGTTTTGAACATAAACAGAAGAAAATAAAGGGATTTACTCAAAAATATAATGTCGAAAAGCTTGTCTATTTTGAGAAATTTGATCTTGTTGATTTAGCTATAGCAAGAGAAAAACAAATAAAAGGCTATTCAAGAATGAAAAAAATAACNNAAGAATACAGACATGCGAGAGAGCGATCCCTCGCTTTCGCTCGGGATGACACAGTGATGGAGGAGGGACAAGGGAAGTGATGGCGGTTCGCCGCGCGAACCGCCATCACTTCCCCATACTTCAAAAACCGCTTGTCATTCCGAATGAAACCGCCAATTGGCGGTGAAATGAGGAATCTCAGCGGGACAGATCAAATTTTGAGAAAACAATGTGTCATTCCGAATGAAGCGCAGCTGATTTAAATTTCTCACCAGCAATAGTGAAAATAAAATAATTGAGAATACTCAGTACCTGAAAGAATAAAATATGAATCAGATCAAGTCAAATTATAACACTATAATCTCCCGGATACCATACATGGTATTCTTTCTTGCATCATTCATATATTTCGGATTCTTTGGAAACTATATATTCTTTTTTCAGGAAAAGTCCTCGCTTTTCTTTTTTTCATTTGATTTTCTGCGTGAAAATCTTCATCAGCCCGGCGGGTTTCTTCTCTGGCTTGGCAAATTATTTTCGACATTCTACTTTTATCCTCTTGCAGGTGCAATAATCCTTTCGGCTCTTCTGACTCTGATTGTTATTTTGATATCAGAAATCATTTTTGTTTTAAGCGGACATTATTCAAAGGTTGTCTCTCTTATAATCGGAGCAACGCTATTCTATCTTCAAACAGATTACCGGTTATTACTTTTCAATATACTCGGGATATTATTGCAACTGGCTTTCTTCTGGTTTATATTGAAGTATTTGTATTCCCTGAAAGGATGGGCAGCTGTAATAATTGCTCCTTTACTTATTTATGCCACCGGAGGTTTTGCATGGATTTTCCTGTTAATCGTAACATTATATTTCGTCTTTGATAAAGAAAATAATGGATGGATCAGGCTTTTTGCTCTATGGGGTTTTGGTATTATAACTTTTTATATATCAAAAGAATATCTTTTTTTCCAGTCAGGAAAAACTCTTCTGACATTTCCATTCTCTGATCAGAATACGGGCTTTCAGCAGGTTATTTTTATTTCTGTTGCCGGAATCATATCATTTGTCCCGATAATAGCTAAACTGAATAACCGAATTCCTGACAAACTAAAGATCCTTGATTCTACCGGTAATATTATTACCTCATTTGTTCTGATCATAATTCTTTCAATTATAGGAATCCGAAGGTTCGATATTAAAACAAAGCAATATTTTTATGTGGAAAACTTATTCTTTCACAAAAAGTTTAATGAAGTAATTGCTTTCAATATCTCCAATCCTCCAACAAATTCATTGACGATCTTTCTTAATAATATTGCTCTTTGTGAAACAGGGAAACTGAATGATATGCTTTTCCATTTCCGACAGAGTCCCGATGGTAAGACTCTTTTCCTTAAATGGGATCTGGCGGGTGAAGTCCTCAACCGGGGCGGCTATTTTTATTACACAATAGGCATGATCAATGAAGCTCACAGGTGGGCTTTTGAGAATATGGTGATGAAGGGACATTCTCCGGAAGGACTAAAAATGCTTATCAGAACAGAATTGATAAATGGCAATTACAATGTAGCTTCCAGGTATATAAACCTTTTGAAGAAAACACTTTTTTATAAAACTGAGGCAGCTGGATTTGAAAAACTATTATTTGATAATGATGCTGTAANNTATAAGGGAATTGCACATGAATTGCCCGAATTTGAAAAATTAGGTTATATAAAGTTACCGGTGCATATTGAAGAGGCAGCTTTAGCCCTGGCCATTTCAAACAAGGGTGTTTTGCCTGATATTGGAAATCTTCACATAAGTCAAAACACAGAATCCAGGTGGAATCAGTATCTCACTGTGCTTCAACAATATGGTAACGATCTTAAATCAGCGGAACCTGTTTTAAAGAGGAGGTTCGGGGATACTTTCTGGTACTATGTTTTTTACAGGTAAGGACTCCTTACAAAAGATACTGCTATTCTTTACACCTCCTTTTAATTCCCCACAAAGAGGGGGAAAAATCTCTTCATTCTATTTTAATTAGTCAGAATTATATGAATGATTTTTCAGTTTAGAGCCCGCTGTATTTTTTATTGTTCAGCGTGTCTTTGGTGTATAATTAAGTAGCTTTTGAATCATTGACAACATTTCTATCTCTTTTTTATCAAGTTTCCTAGTTTTGCTTAGGTCATTCAATAATGCAGAGGAAGCATGGAGGTCGCTTTTATAACCGGTCTGGTCACCCAATTGATATCGTATCCTTGATCTGTGAAAATAATACGAATATTTACTCTGATCAATACGAATAGCATTATTTATGTCATCCAAAGCTTTTTGCAGATTGCCTGCCTGCTGAAAAGTAAGACTTCTGTTATAGAACATTGTTGCATTCTCAGGAAAATTATTAATTATGGTGTTATATGCATCAATTGCCTGCGGCCATTGTCTCGAAGAACTTAAAATTATTGCTTTCTTAGCCAGTACAGAATAATTTAGTGGCCATATTTTCAAATAGCTCTCATATTCATTAAGCGCACTCTGCACATTGCCAGTCTGCTCCATAATTTCAGCACGATGAATCAGCAAAGGGGCATCCTGAGGGTATTTCTTTATCTTGTCTCCCAACAGTACTATTGCTTTGTCAAAATTATCCTTCCCTTTATCGGAGGATGAAGTATTCTTTAAGAAATATCCTCTTTCCAGATAACATTCATAGTTATCGGGCTCAACCGATACAGCCTTGTCGTAATCAGCTTTTGCTGCAGTATTGTCCCCTTTCAGCACATATAAATTCGCCCGTGCAAGATAAAAATTAGTCTCATCAGGAAACCTGTCAATTATCCCATTCAACAGATCAAGTGCTTGTCCGAATTGTTGAATATTCTGATATGAAACAGCTAAATTGTATGATACCAAAGTATTATCAGGCTGAAGTTCCTGCATTTTTTTCAAATAGGGCAAAGCCTTATTCCATTGCCCCATCTTTTGATAAGTTGCTGATAATAAATCATATGCGCTATAAATATCTGTATTTGATTTTAATACATATAAACCATCCTTCAATGCTCCATCATAATCATCCATAAGCAATCGCAATTCACCACGCTTGATAAAAAGCGATATGTCCTCAGGGTTCTTCTGAATCTGCTTTTCAATCAGCCTTTTGGCAATTATCCTGCAATGTAAATCATCTGATGACCTTGCCTTCCCTAAAATTATATTTAGCATAAGCCTGTCTTTGTATGCGTCAAAAAAAGTACTGTCTGTTTTAATTGCCTTATCAATATTCGCCATGGCAATTTTATACTCTTTTGAAGTAATGTTTAACGAGGCTGACCGGGTATAATACATGGCATTCTGGGAAAAGTTATCAGTCATTTTCGTGAGATTGCTGTACTTATCACTTAAAAATTCAGGAATATTAGCAGCTCTTTTGTCAAATGCCATATTTTCGAGAAAGACAGGAGGTGAATCATTGCCATTCTCATCTATATGAGTAAGATATAATTGAGTATAAGGACCCCTGTTTTTTGAAGAAAAAACAAGCCATTTGCTATTAGGGGACCATGAATGCCAGGAATTCATATTTTTGGTATTGCAGTTCATTAGACGCGGTGTCCCGCCACCCGCCGGCATGATATATAGTTTGCTGTCGTGCTGTAATAACATATAGTTTTCAGACTGACAAAACACCACCCACTTACCATCGGGTGAATACCGCGCAAAAAAATTGCTTTTACCATTATTGGAGGCACCCTCGACGGGTACGGAATTTCCACCCCTGCCTTCATTAAACTGAAGACGGTACAGGTCAAATTTAAATTCCTTATGCCTTGTAACGAATTCTTCTGCATCCTCTAAATTCAACAATAAGCTTTTTGAATTATCAATTTTAGAAGACATATAACGGTTGGCCCTGGAAAACAATATTTCATGGTTATCAGGCGACCAGTTAGGATTGCTCTGAACATAATGCTTGTCTGAAGCTCCCGGAAGTGAGTAATACTTCTTTGCTGCCCTGTCATAAACAGCAATTATCCCCTTTATCGGGAAAAACAGTTGCGAATACTCCAGGTTATCTACCGCTACAAAAACAGATCGGTCCTTTACTGTGGACAACACGAATCTGCCATCAGAGGAAATCTGAGACAGCAAACCATATGTATATACTCCGTCTTCTTTTTTGTAATCGTCCCAGGTGATTATTTTATCAAAAGTCATATGAATAGTGTCTTTTATAGGTGCAATGATATATGATCCTTTGTCATTTGCATAATCAATATCCATGGCCAGAAGTCCGTTTTGTGAAAATGAATGGCAATTTGCACANNGAATCCTCTGAAAAGGAAAAGGAAACCCTGCCGGATGAATATTTGGAGCCAAGAATACCTTTATGTTCACCAATAATTGTAAGGGAGACAGGATCTGTACCTGAAATAGTTTTTATTTTATTCCAGACTGCTGAATCGGGCCTCCATGATGGCAATTCTACAATTTTGCGATATAACTCTTTCCCGCTTCGTGTTGAAAAACGTATATGCCAATGTGCCGGGGTATTCAGCGTATCCTTCCATAAAAATTCCGGCGCTGGAAATTCAGGAGGGAAAATTGTACCTTCTCCGGGATAATCAACAGTTATTCCAAACGGATGGAGTTGATTGCTTAATATTTTTTGAAACTGATCATCAACATGCACATTGTTGCATGAGCATATAAAAATAACCAGGAAGGAAATAATCAATAGCTTTTGTAATAGCCCTTGATCCTGAATGTTAATTGTTCTGAAATATTTTGACATGGCAAGTCGGTTTGTGAAATTTGCAGATAATCAAAACCTGGTGAAAAATGCATTAAATGTATCTTTCAACTCATATACAATTTTGTGATGGCAAATTTTGATAAATTTATTGATATAACAAAATCATCCATTATTGGCTCTGTATGGGATAACCTTACTAAAACTTTGTGTTATACGATTATTTATCTGCTAAGTACCACGAAGGTTTAGAATAACCCTGCTGATAGGATCTGAATTGCAATAAAAAAGTGGCAGGTCAGAGCCCGAAAGCCCTGCCTGCCACTTAAAAAACTGACCACTATTAGTACCCTGGATTCTGAATCAATTTAGTATTCTTGTTCATTTCACTCCTGTAAATCGGGAAGAAATAACATTTATTTGAGGCATCCCAAGCCCTTGTCTCTTCAATCAAAAGCTGGTTCGAATAGATCGGGGCGCCCCATGTAGTGCCATCAGGCTTACGATAATTTGTGGCAGTTGGAGTCACATATTTCACATCAACACGATGGGTAGGTTTATATGCATCCGGACCAATNNACCCGACGTTCGTGTCTTACGGCAGTTCGCATTGCAGTCTGCGAAAGGCCCGACGCTAAATTCGGTTGTCCAGCCCTTGTACGAATCATATTGATATAAGTTGTTGCATCAGCGAGGTCACTTCCTGTATTTTCCTCTATACATGCTTCAGCGTAGTTCAAAAGAACTTCAGCATAACGTATGTGACGGTAAGGAATATCCTGCTTTACATATTGCGGGTCGAGTGTAGGATCAACAAATTTACGCAGATAATATCCGCTTCTTCCGCCGTTCCAGTTCTCGATCGGCCCCTGACGGGTATCAACACCGGGGATAAGTTGATTGGTACCGGCAAGATCAGAATAGATATGACCTACCTGAAGTTTATCCCATGGGTCAAGACCCTGAACATCAACAGGACGTTTTCTCCATGGAACACCNNTTGGTCCAGTCGAAAGATGAACCATCTTTCATGTCATACTGATCGACCATATCTCCCAGAGGAGTATTGTTACCCCAGTTGTGGTAGCCATTCGGTCCGCAATACTCAGCCGGATTGTAGTCTGACCAGCTTGCTCCTGTCTTGAGTGTGAAATACTGAAGAAGGATATCTTCTGTTTCATAACCATAGGAGAGGAAATAATTGACAAAAGTCTGGGCAATAGAATCGCCCGGGGCAGGAGTTGCATGATACAAGCTAAATTGATTCAGATCTATTACTGCTTTTGCAGAAGCTTTGGCAGCTGTCCAGCGTGAAGCCTGTGATCCGGTGGTATAACCCAACAGTTCGGGATTTGAATATCCCGGTGCATAAGAAGTAGTGTTATGCAGATCGCTGGCTGCATAGAGCAGTGTTCTTGCTTTAAGGGCAAGTGCAGCTCCCTGGGTCGCATGACCACGCATATCACCTGTATATGCTGCAGGAAGCATTGTTGCAGCAGTGTCGAGCTGACCTGTGATGTAGTTGATACATTCCTCATAAGTATTCCTCGCAATATCATAACTCTGGCCTAACCCGTAAGGTTTGGTTATAAGAGGCACACCACCATACATGGCTACCAGGTAATGATATGTGTAACCCCTCAGGAAGTAAACTTCACCAATTGTACGGGTCTTTGTTGCATCATCAGGAAATACCACCGTTCCTACTTTTGAGAAGAAGAGGTTGCAGGCACGGACATTTGAATAAAGTTGGTTCCAGAGAAGATGGTATGAATCCTGAGAAGATCCACTCGACTCCCAGCCTGTGATATTATCCTGGGTAACAACACATTTGTCAAAGTCGAAAACACCCCAGTCGGGAGTAAAGGATGTTTCATCAACATAATCAGTAAGCCGCGTAATACAGAAAGGATAACCAATCGCATTTTCATAGCATTGATTGACAAAAGCTGCAGCAAGATTAGGGTCCACCCAAACGGAAGCATCTGAATAAGCTCCCAGCGGAGTGGTGTTTAGAAACTCCTTCTTGCAGGAAGTAGCTATTCCTATTAAGGAAATTGCACTTATTATAAATAATAATTTTCTCATATTACTTTAAATTTTAGAATGTTAGAGTTACTCCAAGGTTCACAACTCTTTGAAGAGGGTAAGAAGTACCCTGAGATTCTTCGGGGTCAATTTCTTTAATCTTGCTCAGAGTTAACAGGTTCTGTCCGCTGAAATATACACGAAGCTTCTCAACTCCAACTTTCTTAAGTAGAGCTGACGGCAGGTTATATCCGAATTCCAGGCTTTTCAGACGAACATAGTCGGTAGAGAATTCCCAGAATGTACTGCGGTTGGCGCCCGGTGACCAGTACTCATTACTGCGGTTGAATACGCGCGGCCAGGTTGCGTCTGTGTTTTCAGGTGTCCAGCGGTTCTTCACCCATGACTCGTAATAGTTGCCAATATCACCTGATTCAGGGTTAAGGTAAGCAATAGCGCCGGCTGCGCCCTGGAACAAGATACTCAGATCGAATTGCTTGTAAGTTAAAACAGCATTAAAGCCACCGATAAATGTTGGCATGGCTGTTTTTTTATCCATTACCCTGTCGAGTCCGTCGATCTTACCGTCATTGTTCACATCCTTGAAGATCAGGTCGCCCGGCTGAGCGCCTGCCCAATGAGGATATGCTGCAATAGCAGCGGCATCTTTGAAAACACCTATTACCTGGTAAGCCAACTGTGCGTTCATTGGGCTGTCTTCTGTTTTCTGATATTCAGGTATACCGGGGGTATCATAATTGAAAACAACCTTGTTTTTTGCGAAACTGCCGTTTATAGAGAGGTTGTAACCAAAATCTCCTTTAGTGTCATGATAGCCTAAAACAGCTTCAAATCCTTCATTCTGAACTTTTCCGATATTTTCCGGAGGAAGAGTCATACCTGTACTTCCCGGAATAACTGCAGATGCCTGCCACAGAATGTGGGTGCGGAGGTTATAGAAAACATCAGCGTTAATGGTAAGTTTCTTATTCAACAGGGTTGCATCGAACCCTACGTTTGACTGGTTAGCTACCTCCCATGTTACATTTGGATTTGGAACAACGTTTTCGTACAGCATTTTATTGTTTACACTCTGTCCGAATACATAATCCTGACCATTGAAACTATATGTGGAAAGATATTGATACTCCTGAAGGGCCCCATTGTAATAAACCCTGTCATTACCTGTCTGTCCCCATGATGCACGAAGCTTAAAGTCATTTATGAAAGAGATGTTGTTTTTCCAGAAGTTCTCGTCGGACATACGCCATCCGGCAGATACACCCGGGAAGAACCCGAACTGTTTACCTGGTTTGAACATGTAGGAACCATCATACCTCATTAAAAGCTCGATCAGATATTTTTGATTAAAGTCATAGTTTAAACGACCGAAGTAGCTCTCACGGGCATTCTGGTCTGCCCAGCCACCGTTTGACATATTTATGTCAGCAGCGCCTGCAAACATCTGCGGAATAGCGGATGTAACAAAGTTCTTTCTGAATTCATTTCCATAGTTATTCTCACCATACTGGCTTTCTGTACCGGCCATCAGTTTGATATGGTTTCTTTCGTCTATGCTCGTTTCATAGGTGAAGTAAGCGTTAAAGGTCTTTTTACCACCTTCCTGCCAGTTCTCTGTAAGTTGAGGGGAAGCATATCCTCTCAAATTTTTTACAAGTACCGGAATACCATTAGCATCTTTTGTGATTCCATCCCAGGAATAAAGATACCATGGGGTATCGAATTCCTTATCGAAGTCGAATGTTTTATCATATGAACCATTAGCAACTAAAGTCAATCCCTTTATCCATGGGATGTTAATAGTCAGCCTCAGGTTACTCTCCATATTATACAGACGGTCCCTGTTAAATCCGGTAGCATCGGTAACGGTAACAGCTGAGTTCATACCGTATTCAATATCGGGTCCGGGATCACCATTTGGCCACCATGCCTGCATTGTGGGTTTCCCTCTCATGAGCATACGGAAAATGTTTCCCTCACTTACAGTTGGGAAGTTCCTGTCTTCCTGGCGTCCTGCAATATCTAATGCAATGCTTATATTATTCGTGATCTTTCCGTCGATGTTGCTGCGGAAATCATACTGTGTAAAATTGGTTCCACTGTGTTTGTAGTAAGCATCTTCATAGTTACTCCCAAAAGAAAGATAGTATTTCATTTTTTCGGTTCCACCGGAAACAGATACGTTTTCTCTATTCTGTGCCGACCATGGTTTGAAAACTGCTTTAAACCAGTTGGTATTGGGGTGTCCCCACGGATCGGATCCGTCACCAAACTGTTGAATATCCTGAGCTGAATATACCTGATTACGTCCGCCTGCAGGATTTGCATAGTAAGAAATCTCATTCTGAATAGTGGCATAAGTTGCGGCGTCGGCCATTTTTGGAATAACGTCCGGCTGGTTATAGCCTACGTTCCAGTTTACTGTAATCGTCGGTTTTCCAAGCTGACCACGTTTGGTGGTAACCAGGATAACGCCGTTTGCAGCCTGGGTACCATAGATAGCTGCAGATGCATCTTTCAGAACAGTAAAGCTTTCGATATCACTTGGGTCAATACGCTCAAGTGAACGATGAGGAATTCCGTCGACAACTATGAGAGGTGAGTTATCACCCAATGTGTTGGCCCCACGAATTGTAATTGTAGTTCCGTCTTCGCCCGGTTCACCACTTGTCTGAATGGCAGTAAGACCCGGTATTTTCCCAACCAGACTATTGGTCAGGTTAGTTGTCGGTGACTGTTTCAGGGTTGAACCATCGACAGAGCTGACGGCACCGGTTAAAGTAGCTTTTTTTGCTGTACCATACCCGATAACCACAACTTCGCCCAATTGTGAAACTTCAGCTTCAAGGGCAACGGCCACAGTTATTTTTCCGCCCAGGGCAACCTCTTTGGTTACATACCCGATAAATGATAACACCAGGGTTGCATTCGGGTCGTTTACGGTTACCGTAAAATTACCGTTTACATCGGAAATAGCTCCGGTGATAGTTCCTTTAACAAGAATATTTACACCAGGTAATGGCTGGTTGTTTGACGCGTCGGAAATAGTCCCGGAAACTTTGATTTGCTGCGGGGCAGCAACAGTTCCCGTGGTATTATTACCGGAAGGATTTTCTGTAGCGAACGAATAGGCAGGAAGTGCCAATCCGCAAAACAGAAGCATAGTAACAATTTTCATAGTTAGTAGTAACTTTTGAAAATTCACATTTGGCTTTAACAGCCAGATGCAGTTGTTAGTTTTTTTCATACTGTTACACTGTTAGTTAGTTAATAAATAGTTGGAATTAGGATTATTAATAATTATTCATAGAAAAATAATTTCGTTTCAATTAGCAAGTGTAAAATTTACACTTGCTAATTTACAAAAAAAAATATCATGCCCTTAAATAACATTTCGTTTTTGGTCTAAGTCTTATTTGTCGTATTCCGATTAGGTAAATTATGATGCAATATAGTAAGCGATATTTAAAAAAACAAATTTTTTAATAAATTTAGTTCTCTTTTTAAAGAATTAAATTCCGGCAGGATTATTTAACTTCAGCATTCCCGGCTTTTTCATCAAATTCACATACAACCCGGAGCCCTACATTAAAACAATCGGAGTACCACCAGATACTCTTCGGCATCTGCGGGTCGGTCTTCAGCCATGAGGCTGTTCTTGTATAATCGCGGGCAGAGCTTCTTACTCCTGATGCAGGACTTAAGAATGAACCTCCNNGGGCTATTACCTTTATATATTATATAGGTATTGATAATAGTTGTATCGTTTTTCGAAAGTTTTGCTTTTAATCCGGTTTTCTCAAACTTTTTTGGATTACCCGGAAAGAAATAAGGACCCAGTGTACCTCCTCTGCAGGCATACTCCCACTCTGCCTCTGTGGGAAGACGATAGGTTTTACCGGTAACTTTACTTAACCATTTGCAATAAGTCTCAGCAGCGTGGAATGAAAAAGAAATTGCGGGTCTCTTACCCAGCCCCCAGCCCTGGTCAGGTTGTCCGTAAGGAGGTGTAGCGCCTGAAATTGCATCGGTCTCTGATGCCTTTTTTGTTCTTAAGCCTTCTGTATCTGTTGATCTGCCTTCGGCAGCTGTCTGAACATAGAACGCCAGATACTCATCCCACGAAACCTCTATTTCTGCCATGAAAAACGGACTCAGTTCAACTTCTCTGACCGGACCTTCATCATCTTTTCTGAAAGGCTCGGTAGCAGGACTCCCCATTTTGAAAGTTCCACCCGGGATAGCCACCATATTGAAAGATATCGCAGATTTAGGTATCCGTTCAGTGAAATTTTTAAATCCGTCAACTTTTGCAGGTTCTGTAAATATCTCTTTCGCTGCAGAAGATGTATTTCCGAATGTGGAATTACTTCCATGGGTATATCCTTCGATAAAGTGCCCCGCATTCAGGTGACAGTTAATACAATTAAGTTCGTCAGTCTTTTTTGTCTGCGTATAATAAAGGTGTGCATCCTCTCCTGCTTTGGAAAGTTTTGCAGGAAAAAGATTCGAGTGACAATTAATACAACTGCTTTCATAAACATACTCGCGGGCAACTTCAAGACGACCC
>PMNJ01000160.1 GCA_003162595.1 Bacteroidales bacterium
GACCAGCCATGGGTCTCAAAAATACATCCGGGATCAGTGGTTGTGGCACAGATCTGGCCTACAATGGATTTTAACAACCGATCAGGACTTGCTACCAGTTCCCGTGATTTTGCCATAAGAATATGGGGCGACAGGTACCCTGACGGAGATCCGGTGGAAAATGCGAAAATTTTATTTGGTGCCGAGAATCCTCCGGGAACTAAATATGTTGCAGGTTCACAAGACCATTTGGGATTACTCATGCCTGGCGTTAACCGGCTTCACTATAATGGTGGATACTGGCCTGATTATATACAATCATCAGTAGATAAGGATATATGTGACTGGCTGACAAAAGTTATTCATCTTGTGCCGTTAAAACCCCGACCTGACGGTTATGATCCATTGAAAGAGATTCATCTCGAAAAACATTTTATAAAAGAGCTTGGTGAAGCTGGGGACAGGAGCTGGGAAAGCATCCTGAACAAAGACATTACGGGTTTTGGTAAATCATTGTCCGATACCCTGATTTCATGGAAAAAAATATTACCACTGACAGTACCCGACGATATCATGAAAGAGATGGAAACTGTCTATTTTTCTAAATACCCGGGGGCTATCACTTCTGGTTGCGGTGGCGGTTATGTAATAGTGATCTCTGAAGATGAAGTGCCGGGAGAGGTTAGAATTAGGGTGAGGTATTAATCAAATCATGCTATTTGCTTTTAGTTTACATTTTTGAAATATGACCGATCTTTTGATCTGCCGGAGTAATTAAATATTTTTTATTAATTTCATTAAATCTTAATTATATCATGATCTCCCGACTGAAGTCTAAGCTTATTGCCCCGGAGACTAGGGTATCCTTTGTTCTTGTAACAGCCTTATTCCTCTTCTGGGGAATACCAAACAACCTGAATGATATTCTTATAAAACAGTTTATGAAATCTTTTGAGTTAAGCCGGCTTCAGGCCGGTCTTATTCAGAGTGCATTCTATCTGGGCTATTTTCTACTCGCGATGCCTGCGGCAATGATTATGCGGAAATATAGCTATAAAGTAGGCCTGATAATAGGAATGGTACTTTATAGTATTGGTACTTTCCTGTTTTGGCCGGCTGCTCATTCTGGTCAATATATTTTTTTCCTGGCTGCATTATTTGTGATTGCCAGCGGACTTTCTTTCCTTGAAACAGGAGCTAACCCTTTTATTGCCGGATTAGGTAATCCTGAATCGTCAGAGAGAAGATTGAATTTCTCCCAGGCATTTAACCCATTTGGTGCAATCCTGGGAGTTCTTATCGGAACAATTTTCATCTTTTCTGGAATCGAACATAATCAGGCTAAAGTTGAACTGATGAAACAGTCAGGTGAATATGCAGCTTATCTCGAATCCGAAACAATGAGGGTTGTCCGTCCGTATATGGTGCTAGGTGTTGTAATTTTCCTTTGGGCTTTACTCATTATGAGAACCAAATTCCCGAAAATAACTTCAGAGGAAAGTAAAAGTGAAAATAAGGGTAATCCCCGCGAACTGTTAAAACATCGTCATTTCCTTACAGGCGTCTTAGCACAATTCTGTTATGTGGGTGCCCAGGTCGGAACATGGAGTTATTTCATCCAATACTCTCAGGATTATACTGGTATTGCCGAAAAAACTGCAGGGTATTTTCTTACAGGTACACTTGTAGCTTTTCTGATTGGCAGATTCTCTGCAACTGTGATTATGAAATATATTAAACCGGGAAAACTGATGGGTATCTATGCTATAGCAAATATACTGCTGATCTCAGTTGCCGTCACATATCCTGGTTGGGTAGGTGTCTGGTCAATATTTCTTTCGAGTTTCTTCATGTCATTAATGTTCCCGACAATTTTTGCCCTTGGTATCAAAGGACTAGGTATAAACACAAAAATTGCAGGTTCAGTAATAATAATGGCAATTATCGGAGGTGGAGTTTTTACTCCTTTAATGGGACTGATAGCAGTTAAAAGTATGGCTATTGCAATGATGGTGCCTCTTGGATGTTATTGTTTTATTACTTTATATGCCTTCTGGTGGTCTGTTCCACGAAGCCTGCCTGAAAGTGAAATTCAGTTATAGCTGGTGTCGTTAATCCTTTTTTAAATTTTATAAAAAAAAGAATACCTCATGAAAGATTATTATAAAAGATATTGCAAGATCCTTACACTTAAAAATGATTCGGAACTCATTAGACAGTACAAAGAAGTGCATGGGATTGACAATGCCTGGCCGGAAATTACCAATGGTATGAAAGAGGTGGGTATAATTGAGATGGAGATCTATATTCATGGTAATATCCTTTTTATGATTATGGATACCGTATCAGATTTTGACCACGAAAAAGCAATGACGGAACTTGCTAAGAAGGCAAGGCAAAAAGAATGGGAAAGCTATGTTTCAAGGTTTCAGAATACAGACTCTGATGCCACTGCCGGTAGTAAATGGACTCTTATGGAGCGTATTTATGAAATGGACCAAAAAACTGAGTTCAGAGCAATCTTGGGGCAATTAAAAAAGTTTCACCGATAATTAAATGATTTTTGGATATCTATTCAAATCATAAATGATAAGACAGTCAAAAAACTTGAATCTCTTATGAATAGCAGATATGCTTTAATTATGGCTGGTGGGGTCGGAAGCCGCTTCTGGCCACTAAGCCAAAGTAAAAGGCCAAAACAATTTCTTGATATTCTGGGTAATGGCGAGACGCTTATTCAACAGACTTTCAGGCGGTTCAAATCTGTTTGTCCTGAAGAAAACATTTATGTTGTTACAAATAATAACCATAAAGATATTGTAATAGAACAACTGGGAATAAAACCTGATAAGGTTCTTTCAGAACCGGTTCGAAGAAACACTGCTCCATGTATTGCTTATGGTACCTTCGTTATTCTGAAAGATAATCCCGATGCAATAATCACTGTAACACCTGCAGATCATGTTATTGAAAATGAAGAAAAATTCCGAAAAACCATTAACGAAGGATTTGATTTTGTCAGTAAAAATGATGCACTGATTACTCTGGGAATCAAACCGGATAAACCGGAAACAGGTTATGGATATATCCAGGCACATCCTGAAGATCATATAAAAGGTTTTGACAAACTTTTAAAGGTTAAAGCATTCACAGAAAAACCTGATCTGAAAACTGCAAAACTATTTATTAAAAGTGATGATTACTACTGGAATGCAGGTATCTTTATCTGGAGTGCAAAATCTATCCTGAAAGCGATTAAGATATTTCTGCCTGATATTTTCTCAATTTTTAATGAAGGAAAATCGCAGTTGGGCACAATTGAAGATGATAATTTCATTAAAAAGGCATATAGTTCCTGTCAAAGTATCTCAATAGATTATGGCGTTCTGGAAAAAGCTGATAATGTATTTGTTCTGGAAGCAAATATGGACTGGTCCGATCTGGGAACCTGGAGCTCATTGAGCGATCATACCCAAAGTGATGTCAGTGAAAATGCAATAGTCAGGGGAAAAGCTTATACTCATGAGTGTACAGGAAATCTGATCAGCATAACACCCGGGAAAGTAGCTATTCTCCAGGGGTTGAATGATTATATTGTTGTAGAAACCGGGGAAGCACTACTTATTATCAAAAAAGAAGATGAACAGAACATCAAACTGTACCTTAAAGAAATTTTTTCTCTTGACACATTTTGATTATTTTTAAATATTAATTTGAACTCTGGAAACCGGATGGTTAATATTAGGCAATCAGATATAGCGAAGCAACTCAATATTTCAAGGGTCACTGTTTCTAAAGCATTACGTGATCATCCTGACATTTCCCGGTCAATGAAAAAAAAGATTGTTGAGACCGCCGCGAAAATGGGATATGTCCCAAACCTGATTGCACGTCAGCTGAATTCACGACGGACATTCACTATCGGAATAGTTGTTCCCGACCTGGAAAACAGTTTCTTCTCATACATTGTAGACAGCATGATAGATTATGCCACCGGGCATAATTATTATGTGATCCTGACAGTTTCACGCGAGAAAGAAAGTATCGAAAAGCAGAACCTTGAGAACCTTATTGGCATGAGGGTTGATGGTCTTCTTGTCTGTCTTTCGCAGGAAACAACTGACAGGGAAGTGTTTACAAAGGTCGGGAAAATGAATATCCCACTGGTGTTTTTTGACAGGGCTTTTAAAAATATGAAATTTTCAAGGGTTGTATTTGATGATAAGCCGGGAGCCGTAAATTCTCTGAACCAGATTATCCTGGAAGGATACACCAAAATAGCCAATTTCTCGGGGTACTTAAAGACCAACATCGGTAAAGAACGTCTTGAAGGATTTATTGAAACTCTTACGAAAAACAAAATCCCTATCAGGAAAGAATGGATTATAGAGGGTGGATTTGAATTGAACGATGGTTATGAATCATTTAAAAAATTAATTAGTTCAGGTAACCTGCCGGAGGTGGTTTTTACCGTTAATGACAGGGTTGCTCTGGGAGCATATAAAGCTGCAAAGGAATCCGGACTGAGGATACCTGAAGATATTGGAATATTCGGTTATGGATTTAATGAAATTACAGATTTCTTTGATCCGCAATTGACAGTTATTAATCAGGATCCCAGAAAAATGGGTGTTGAAGCCTGCAAACTGCTTATTAATGAAATTGAAAAGAAAATAAAAAGCGGCAGGAATAAGATCTTTATTGAAGAGGAATTCCTTTGGAGAAAATCAGTCAGGAGTAAAGTGAAAGGGAAATAGTTGGATTAATTATAAATATGCAGAATTAAAAATTAAAACTATCAACCATGAAATCCAGTTTCTTGAGAAAATGCAGCATGATGAACCTTCTATTATTCGGAATAGTGTTTTCTATTCTGGCCCAACAGCAAAAAACTACTGTCGCAGAAGGACCCTACAAACCTACTGATGAATCACTTAAACAATATCAATACCCTGAGTGGTTCCGTGATGCCAAATTCGGAATATGGGCCCACTGGGGACCCCAGTCTGTTCCGAGACAAGGCGACTGGTACGCGAAAAAAATGTACGAGGAAGGAGGAAGCGACTATAAGTATCATCTTGAACATTATGGACACCCATCAGAGTTTGGATTTAAGGACATTATACCTCTTTGGAAAGCAGAGAAATGGGATCCGGATAAACTTATGGAACTCTATAAAAAAACTGGTGCAAAATACTTTGTCAGCATGGGTACTCATCACGACAACTTCTTTCTGTGGAACTCTAAGATTAACAGATGGAATGCAGTTAACATGGGTCCCAAAAAAGATGTGGTCGGGATTTGGCAGAAGGCTGCCAGGAAACAGGGTCTGAAATTCGGAGTATCAGAACATCTTGGGGCCAGTTTTACGTGGTATCAGACGGCACATGGTTCTGATAAAGAGGGACCAAAAGCTGGTGTTCCTTATGATGGCACTAATCTTGATAACCAGGACCTCTACCACGCTAAAGCTACACCTGATGATAATGGTTGGCTTACAAAGAATCCTGCTTTCCAGCTTGAATGGTACAGAAGCATTAAGGAGCTTATCGATAATTATCAGCCGGATCTTCTCTATTCTGACAGCTGGATGCCATTCGAAGATGTTGGACGGACTCTTATTTCACACTATTATAATCAGGATATTGCAAAAAACAATGGTAAACTCGAAGCCGTATACAACTGTAAACAACCATCAGAAGGTATGTGGGTTGAAGATCTTGAGCGTGGTGTGAAAGATACTGTTAGCCAGTATCCATGGCAGACAGACACTTCAATCGGTGACTGGTTCTACCGCACAGGTCAGAAATATAAAACATCCACCGAAGTGATCCAGATGCTGGTGGATATTGTAAGTAAGAATGGCAATCTCTTACTTAATGTTGTACAGACTCCTGAAGGGGATCTTGAACCTGATATGCTCAAGATACTTGATGAGATTGGGATTTGGACATCAGCAAACGGGGAAGGAATTTATGGATCACGTCCCTGGAAAATATATGGTGAGAAACCTGTAGATAAACCCGCGAAGAAGCTTGGAAGATTCGATGAGAACTATGGCTATAGCTCAAAGGACATCCGTTTCACTACAAAAGGCAATACACTATATGCATATTGCCTCGGTAAGCCTGAAGAAGATATAATAATCAGATCGCTGGGGAAATCACATAAGGAGGCAAATAATAAAATAGCTTCTGTTTCAATGGTTGGAAGTAAGGAAAAAATCAGCTGGAAGCAGACTGAAGAATCGCTTGTTATAAAGAAACCTGCTGATTTACCATCATGGCAGGTGATAGGCTTTAAAATTGAATTCAGGAAATAGTTTTTATTGATTAGAATATTTTTTCTGGTTATCAGCTCTGTGCCCTAAGCCCTGAGCCCTGAGCCATGCGCAATCATCATCCTCCTTTGAGTCTTTTGATCTCATTGAAGTGGTCCATAGTTAATTTCTCACGGGCTTCCCGGGTGGTTTTACGGTAGGTCTCAAACTCAACTTTAAGATCCTGAAATTCTTTTTTAGTATTAAAAATAGTAGATAAATTCCTTTTAAAAACGAGAAATCCAAGTAATAAAACAGCAACCAATAGGATAAGAATGGTCCACATGATTTTATTATAGGTTAACTTATTTATTTCCAGTCCAATTACTTTTATGCTGTTTTTTGTAATGGTCATTTCCTCAAGTCTGGTTTTTGTCGATTCAAAGTTAACTTTGAGTGAATCGATAGTCTTGTTTAATATTGAAGTTGTTTTATTTAGCCCTGCTATTTTTCTATTGGATTCATAAAGAGTATCTGTTACGTTAACCTTAAGTTTTTGAAACATATCCTCCCTTATTGCTCTGTAGTTTTCATAAATTCGCGTCCTATCCTCGAGATATTTAAGTTGCTCCTTCAGAGGATTTTTTGTCAGTTCCTCAGGCATCGTGATCTGGCCTGTTACTTTAATAACTGCAAATACCAGCACAGCTAATATCAAAACACATCTGATTTGTAATTGTTTCATAATTTTCAATAGATTAAGTAATGATAGAGTTGACTCTTATTAAACAAACGGATATATGAAGTTAAAATTATCTACTAAAAAAAAAGTAAATTTATAATCTTAAATTTTGATATCCGGAAATATTACAGAATAATCAACAAACAATTTTAATTTTAGTGCCAATTTCAAATACTGGAAAGCATGGAAAATAACAACAGACGCAGTTTTATAAAAAAAGCCGCTATAGGAGGATTAATGGCAGTGAGTATTCCGGAAATACTCTCAGCGTCAATGATGTCGTCAGTTATGAAGAAGAATTCCTTGACCAGTGATAATATTATTCTTTTCCAGGGTGATTCAATTACCGATGCAGGCAGGAACAGAAATGATAACTCTTTTAACAATGCAGGAGCTCTCGGATCTGGCTACCCGATGCTTGCCGGCGCTGAGCTTCTTGAAAAACATGCAGCGCTTAACCTAAGAGTGTTTAATAAAGGAGTCTCAGGGAATAAAGTCTTCCAGCTCGCTGAAAGATGGGATGCAGATTGCCTCAGTATCAAACCTGATATATTAAGTATCCTTATCGGGGTAAATGATATCTGGCATAAGCTTGAAGGAAATTATAATGGCACCATTGATATCTACAGACATGATTATTATGCTCTTCTGGAACGAACAAAAAAAGCTCTCCCCAATGTGAAACTAATCATTTGTGAACCTTTTGCTGTGCCCGGAATCAAAGCAGTCGATGATAGGTGGTATCCTGAATTTTATGGTTATCAGAAGGCAGCAAGGGAGATTGCAGCTCAATTCAACGCCACTTTTATTCCATATCAGAAAATTTACGATAAAGCTATAAAAAGGGCTCCTGGCGCTTACTGGACTGGTGATGGTGTCCATCCGACTCTCGCCGGTGCCCAGTTGATGGCACAGGCATGGGTTACTGCTGTTAAGGCGTAAAAGTACAACTGCATTTTGTCTTTTATCTTGTTTTTGTATATGTTTTTGGTACGATTCTTGCACAACATTTTGTTTAAGGTACCGAAATTGTAACAGATGAAACATTTTAATGCCTGGACCTGTTTGTTTCTGTTAGTATTATGTAATTCAGCTGGTTATTCACAAACAATCACTACCGGAATTTACAGTGGTGTGAACTTCTCTGATATCCATGGTCAGGATTTTGGTGGTAAATGGAAATCTAAACCCGGTCCTGTTCAGGGTTTTTATCTTGACTTGTCATTGAATAAATCGCTGGGAATACAGACAGGAATAAACTTTAGTACCGTTTATTACGAGCATATAGCCACTTCAAACCACTGGTTATATTATCCTGTGGATTTTAATATTATAGGTCCCGATTATTATTACCAAGGAGATGGTAAGATGGATTTCAGTTTTCTGCGTGTGCCGCTTCTTTTAACCGTGCAAGTCCCCTCCTTCATTCAGTTCAATATGAGAGCCGGATTGATTTTTTCATTTTTGAAGGATCATAGTTTGAGCAATGATTATAATTATTCTACACCAGGCATTGCAAAAAAGACAGATTTTGGATATATGTTTTCCTCGGGGATCTCTTATCCATTGAGTAATAAAATTAGGGCTACTTTTAACGTAAGTTACCTTACCGGACGAAAGCATTTGCTGGAAAGCTCTAATTTAAGACAGGGCTCTTCAGAATATGTTTTGGGTATTGATTACGAGTTTCTTAAAAAGAACAAGAGGACTATTAATCCAGGATTTACAATCGATTCAACATCAAAAAAGGTTACAGTTACATACTGGGGTGGAGTGGATATCTCATGGAATGGTCTTGGTTCGGATAAGGCAAAATATTCAACCGTTGCCGGCCCTTCACTTGGGTTCTCTGTTAATTTTCTGATGGAGTCCGGGCTTTCATTTATATCAGGAGTCTCTTTTGAACGGAAAGGCTACTCGATGAAAGATTCAAGTGCCTCATTTTTCATATATCTGAATAAAAGTACCCCATTGTACTATGTCGATACAAAAGTTCAGATAGATTATGCGGTAATTCCACTTCTGATGAGCTTCCCGGTTGGAAAATCCCAAATAGTTTTTTTTAATACAGGGCCATGGATTGGATTAAAACTGAATGCGCGGAATGTTGGCGTTGCATATAATGAGATGCGTTCAGAATCGGGTTATACGGTAAATAAAACTATTATTTACGATGATCTTGAAAGATATATTAAGGACAATGATATCGGTTGGATCTTCGGCGCCAGGGTATCTCTGCCTTTGTTGAACAGGTTTAAGGTTGACCTGGCTCTCCGTTATAGTACGGGCTTTAATAATGTTTACAATAAGACCATTGTGGCAGAGCAACAGAGTTCTTCAATTGCAGACTATGTGATCAGGAACAGGACCATCTCTTTTCTGATAGGAATTACAATACCGCCATCGAGCCATTAAGAAAGGAAGCTAATGAGAAAACCGGTTTTGCTGATTGTCATACTTTGTGTTGCCTTGTCTTGCGACAGGTATCCTGATCCTTCAGTGAACTCATTGAGTAATTATTCATTTTATTTTCAAACCAGCCCGGGAATGAAATTTTTCGCGGGAGAATGGGTTAGTGATAGTGTTGAATTCAGATCGGTGAATAATGTTGATCCGATTAAAGATACTGTCAAAGTAATTTTCGAGATAGTCAGGGGAAATGGAAATATCACTGTGCAATCCGCGAATACCGATAAAAATGGATTGATTTACACCGGTTGGAAGCTTGGCTCAGGATCATTTGAGCAGATACTCAGAGCAAAAACTTATGATTTATCAGGGAAATATCTGACTTCAACTGATCTTGTTGAATATGGTTTCAGAAATGACGTATGGGATACCTGTTCGTTCTCTCCTGATGGTGACATGATGGGAATGGTAGCCGATACGGTTAATAAGTTCACTCTTATGATTAACAATAATCAAATCTACAAACAGGGGGAACGATATTATTTGTGGGAACCTGTTAACGACCCGGCATTGGTTTCCCCCAGGACAATTAATATGGATAGAAACGGAGTCATTTATGTCACTACCTGGACAGGAGAATTAGTGAAAAGCACAGATCACGCGGTATCATGGGAAACTTGCACAAAACCTTTTCCTGACAGACCCTACTTTATCTATCCCTATATTTCAAACGATAATTATGTTTGGGTTTTTGCCTTTGATCATCCGATAAAGTTTTCGAAAGACGGAGGTATGACATGGACAGATTTACCTGACGGAAACCCATTAATAACCTATGGCTTTGGAGATGTCTTTCGTTTAAAAGACGGATCACTTTTATATCATGGCTCAGGTTGCTGCAGTTTGAACAGATCTTTTGACAATGGTATGACATGGACAAAAATGGAGACCCCGGGTTATTCAATCAAACTATTTGTTAATGAAAAGGATGAAATATTCATATTAAGTCAGGGAGCCGCGCCTGTCTCAATATACAAATCTACTGATTACGGTGCATCGTATTCATCTATATATGTTGCTAATCCTCAGTTTATTACCGAGATGGGTACCCTTTTTAATAAATGGGGGAATTTTTATTATGTCCTTCTGCCCGGATATGGTATCCTGAAGTCGTTTGACCTTAATAATTTTGAATTGTATTGGGCTAACAATAATCTGAATAACCTTTTTATAGATCATAATGGGGTTCTTATAGCGAAAGACTGGAACATGAACCGGGTTTATTACCGTAAAAATTCAAAAAAATAGTTCTTCTCAACAGATAATTTTTTGATCATATCTGAAAAACCGCTTTCTGTCGGTAAAACTTCCCTGTACTTCTATTTAATTATTATTAATTGAGGCTGGAATTTACTTTGCAAAAGATTTAACAACTCTTAACACATGTTTCATTTACCTTTACATTTTTAGAACCCGTTTATGGCATAGAAAATGTAATTTATAAGTATAATCTTAAAATCATCTGTATGAAAAAAATTCTGACAGTGTCAGTTCTTCTGATTTCATTCGTGATATCAGCGAACTGCCAAACCGGAAATACCCCAAAGTTGGGTAAAGATCCGGTTAAAAAAGTTATTGCAGCAATGACCCTTGAAGAGAAAGCTGCTCTGGTTGTCGGCACAGGGACGCGTATGCCTGGTGGTCCTCCGCCATCTTCTAATGCACCTGCAAATGCTCCCGCAAATCCGCCGGTCAATCCTCCTTCCGGTCCGTTCATCGGACAAACACAGAGTCTTGTTGCCGGTGCCGCCGGAACATCCTTTTCGCTCCCGCGTCTGGGAATAACTCCGATGGTGCTGACTGACGGACCTGCCGGAGTAAGGATCAGTCCAACCAGGGAAAATGATAAAAATACATACTATTGTACCGCTTTCCCTGTTGGTACATTACTGGCCTCGACATGGGATGTTGATCTTGTCAATAAAGTTGGCAAAGCAATCGGAAATGAAGTACTTGAATATGGAGCAGACGTTTTACTGGGGCCCGGTATGAATATTCATCGTAATCCATTGTGCGGAAGAAATTTCGAATACTATTCTGAGGATCCTTATATTACCGGTAAAATGGGTGCAGCCATGGTTAACGGCGTTGAATCTGAAGGTGTTGGCACTTCAATAAAACATTTTGCTGCAAATAATGCTGAAACAAACAGGAATTCTCTGAACACAAATATAAGTGAACGTGCTTTACGTGAGATTTATCTTGAGGGATTCAGAATCGCTGTTCAGGAAGGCCAGCCATGGACTGTAATGTCTTCCTATAACCTTATTAATGGCATTTATACATCTGAAAATCCTGAGCTGCTGACAAACATTTTGAGAAAGGACTGGGATTTCAAAGGTTTTGTAATGACAGACTGGTTTGGTGGAAAAGATCCTGTAGCCCAGATGATTGCCGGAAACGATATGCTTATGCCTGGGACACCGGATCAGATCAAAACCATTGTCAATGCCGTAAAGGATGGAAAGCTTGATGAAAAAATCCTGGACAGGAATGTTGAGAAGATACTGAATATCATGCTGCAGAGTCCGCGATTTAAAGGTTATAAGTATTCAAATAAGCCTGATCTTAAGGCACATGCAGAGGTAACTCGTCAGGCTTCTTCAGAAGGAATGGTATTGCTGAAAAATGACAATAGCTCTTTACCATTTGGAACAGGTATCATTAATATTTCCGCTTTTGGAAATACTTCTTACGAGATTATTACGGGGGGAACAGGCAGCGGCAAAGTAAACAACGCTTATAGCGTCTCTCTTATCGAGGGATTGCAGAATTCAGGTTATAAACTCAATGAAGATCTTCATTCACTCTATGCAAACTATCTGAAACTTTCAAAAGCAGGCCGGCCTCAAACCAGAGGATTTATGGCGATGATGGGATCAAGACAGATTGAGGAACTGAATGTCAATCAGGATATTATCAACGGTATGGCAAACGTATCAGATGCTGCAATTATAACAATAGGAAGAAACTCAGGCGAAGGAAGCGATCGCGTAAATGCAAAAGGTGATTTTCAACTGACCGATTCCGAACAACAACTCATTAAGAATGTATCCGCAGCTTTTAAAGCAAAAGGGAAAAAAACTGTTGTAATCCTTAACGTAAGTGGTGTTGTTGAGTCAGCAAGTTGGAGAGATTTGCCTGACGCTATTCTTCTTGCTTGGCAGGGCGGACAGGAAACCGGTAATTCGATTGCTGATATTATCAGCGGGAAGGTTAATCCTTCAGGTAAGATTGCGACTACTTTTCCTATAACTTATGAAGATGTTCCATCTGCAAAAACATTTCCGGGAAAAGAACTGACCTCAGAGACACCAGCAGATCAAAGCCCTTTGAGTTCGTTCAGGAGAGTAAAACCTGCAGAAGTTACTTATGATGATGGAATCTATGTGGGATATCGTTATTACGAAACATTTAAAGTGAAACCTGCTTACGAATTCGGATTTGGATTGTCATATACAAATTTCACTTATAGTAATCTTAAACTCAGCTCCCCAAAGTTTACCGGTAACATAACAGTTTCGGTGGATATAAAAAACAGCGGGGGTGCAGCAGGGAAAGAGGTAGCAGAACTATATATTTCAGCTCCTTCGGCTAAACTTGATAAACCATCTCTTGAACTGAAGGGTTTTTCAAAAACAAAGCTTCTTCAACCCGGAGAATCCCAGACACTGACTTTTATTATCGACAGTCGCCGTCTTTCATCCTTTGATCCAGCAATTTCATCATGGATTGCAGAAGCAGGGAAGTACGAAGTAAAAATCGGGGCCTCGTCAAAAGATATAAGGCAGAGAGCAACCTTCATTCTTGCAAAAGATATAACTGTTAAGAAAGAGACTGTGTCACTGGTACCAAAAGAAAAAATCAATGAATTGAAACCGGTGAAATAAAATATATATTTTTAGTTGGTTGATAAGTCATGTGCAACAAATAAAAACGAAATTCGTCTTTAGGTTGCACATAACTTTTTTAACCATGATTCAAAACTTCTTTCGTATAGCTTTCCGGAATATTTTACTGCACAAAGGTTTCACATTTATAAATGTTACGGGTCTGGCCATTGGTCTGACTGCTTCATTATTAATTCTATTATGGGTTCAGGATGAATTCAGTTATGAAAAGTTTAACCTGAATGCAAAAAATATTTATCGTGTCGAAGAAGACCAGTTTTATTCTGGTGCACGATATCACGTTACTGTGACACCTGTCCCGGGTGGACCGGTATGGAAAGAAAAGATACCTGAAATAGAAGATCAGGTCAGAATAAATTTATGGCTTCCCCGCGTTTTATTCAAGTATGACGATAAAGTTTTTTTTGAATCTTCTATTGCAGCTGTGGATTCGGAGCTTCTTAAGATTTTTACCTTTCCGTTAAGTATGGGTGACCCCGCAACAGCATTAAACTCTCCTCATTCTATAATACTTACACAAAAACTGGCAACAAAATACTTTGGCAATATTAACCCGATTGGGAAAACACTCACTGTGGAGAATAAGGCTCAGTTTACGGTTACTGGTGTATTTAAAAATATTCCGGAGAATTCAATGTTTACTTTTAGTGCTGTTATACCTTATTCATACCTTAAAGAGATAGGGGTAGCAGATAAATCATGGGGCAATAATTCAATATTTACATTTATTAAACTAAAGCAAGGGGCAGATATAAAGTCAGTTAACAAAAAGCTTACTGATATAGTTGTGCAGAATAACCCGCAGATAACAACTAAGTTCAGCCTCTTTCCATTACTTGATATTCACCTGTTGGGCCAGTTTGGTTTTAAAGAGTCGAGAGGTCCGATAATTGTGGTTACTATCTTCACATTAATTGCTTTATTCATTTTACTTATAGCCTGTATAAATTTTATTAATCTTTCAACTGCAAAAGCTTCAGGAAGAGCTAAGGAAATAGGAATAAAGAAAGCAGCAGGTGCTGATCAGCTGTCAATTATAGTCCAGTTCTTACTTGAGTCACTGCTCCTGGTCGCTATAGCAATGATACTGGCTGTCTTTTTAGTTGGATTATCGCTCAGTATATTCAACAATATATCGGGTAAGAGTTTCATACTTGCAGATATCTTTCACGTTAGATTTATAATAAATTTTATTGTTGTCGGGCTTGCAGCAGGATTAATTTCAGGAATTTATCCTGCGTTTTATTTGTCATCATTTAAACCAGTTATGGTATTAAAGGGTGATGCTGTTTCGGCAAAGGGCAATGGGACGCTGAGACGAATTCTGGTTGTAATACAATTCACTCTGTCTATACTGATAGCTGTATCAGCAATTTTTATGTTCAGGCAGTTAAAATTTCTTCAGAACAAGGAACTGGGTTTCAATAAAGAGAACCTGATATGTATTCCTATGCCCGATGGAATGAAATCAAAATATTATTCACTTAAGAGCGAACTGGAGAAAGAGACATTAATAAAAGGTGTTACTGCATCGATGTGGAATCCTACCATGATGGGAAGCAATTCAGGAGGCGCCAGCTGGGACGGCAAAGACCCTGACAGGCAGGTACTAATCGGAACTAATGGAATTGATTATGATTATTTGAAAACATTGAAAATGGAGCTCGTATCAGGTCGTGATTTTTCAAAAGATTTCGTATCTGATATGGCAAAGGACACAACCGGTAATTTTCTAGTTAATGAAGAGGTTGTAAAACTTATGGGGATTGCAGACCCTGTTGGTAAGAACTTCAGATTTATGGGGCTTAAGGGCGTTATTGTGGGAGTTCTCAAAAATTTCCATTTTAAGGGTGCTGACCAGGCCATTGAACCGATGGCATTTGCTTTGGCCCCAATCAACTATCTGCGATGCATTCTTATCAGGTTAACACCTGGAAGTGTTCCCGAATCACTTAAAGCAGCAGAAAAAGCATGGAAAGAGGTTGTCCCGGATTATCCTCTCGAATATACATTTATTGATCAGGATTATGATAAATTATTCAAAGCTCAGGTACGTATTACAGATTTGCTGAAATATTTTACAATTCTGGCGATAATTATTGCTTGCCTGGGACTTTATGGTTTATCATCATATTCAACTGAACGTAGAACAAATGAGATTGGTATCAGGAAAGTTATGGGAGCTGATTCAGTCACAATTATGTTTACATTGGCACTTGAATTCATTTTACCTGTTCTTATTTCAATTGTAATAGCAATTCCGCTTGGCTGGGTCATTGTCAAAAACCTTCTGAAACAATATGCTTACAGGATAGATATAAGTTTCTATGTATTTGCCGGAATAGCTGCCGGAGCCATTTTAATTGCGATGTTAACAGTTAGTTTTCAGGCATATAGGGCAAGCATTACAAATCCCTCGGAGGCATTGAAAGTAGAATAATCAGCCGGTTCTGCAACGTACTTCTTTTTTGTTCGTCTTTTCCAAAAGAAGATCCGGATAATATGAAACCGGAAGATTCTTTACAAGATACTTGACCTAATTTATTAACCAATTATTCCAACTTATCATGTTCAACAACCTCATCAAACACAGTATAAGATCTTTTAAAAGACAACGGGCGTATATTATTATCAACATCCTTGGCCTATCAATTGGAATTGCATGCAGCCTTCTTATTGCACTTTTTGTAATAAATGAATTAAGTTATGACAGGTATAATACTAAAAAAGATAGGATTTTCAGGATGATCCTTAATGGGAAAATAGGAGGTCAGGAAATTACTGCAACTTATTCTGCAGCTGTTATAGGTCCAACAATGCTCAAGGAAGTTCCTGAGGTGGAAGATTTTCTAAGAATGAATGGAGTGGGGCCGACTACTGTTGAATATAATAAAGAGGTTTTTGTTGAGGACCATATTGTCGAGGCAGATTCTTCATTTTTTAATTTCTTTTCAATACCTGTAATTAAAGGTGATGTTAACAATCTATTGAATGCTCCTCGGAAAGCAGTACTTTCAGAATCAATTGCAAAAAAAATATTCGGAATAGAAAATCCGATTGACAAAACAATTAAGATAGGGTCAGATACATTATTGTACACAATTTCCGGCGTGATGGGCGATGTGCCTGGAAACTCTCATTTTGAGGCTGATATCTTAACATCTTTCATGACCGATCCCGGATCAAAGAATCCGACCTGGTTAAGCAACAGCTATAGTACATATCTTCTCTTAAAGCAGAATTCAAGCTCCAAGACTGTGGATGCAAAAATGGTTGAAATGATTATTAAATATGTTGGGCCGGAACTACAGAAATACATGGGAGTATCAATTACAGATTTTGCCGCCAAGGGAAACAAATACAGGTTTTATTTACAGAATCTTAAAAAAGCCCATCTCGATCCGACAGTTACGCAGCAGCAATTCAAAGCAGCCAGTGATCCGAAGTTCCTGATGATATTTGGAAGTATAGCCATTCTTATTGTAATAATTGCAGCAATAAACTTTATGAATCTTTCAACTGCCCAGTCTTCAAGAAGAGCGAAGGAGGTCGGAATAAAAAAGATCGGAGGTTCTTCAAGAGGTATGCTTGTAACACAATTCCTTTCGGAATCATTTATTCTATCATTCATCTCGTTGATTATTGCCTTAATATTTATTAAGGTGACTCTTCCATATTTTAATAATCTACTGGGAGCCAGGCTTGCACTGAATCTTTTTGCTTCATGGTACATAATCCCGGTTCTGATTCTTTTTTCAGTAATTGTTGGTATACTGGCAGGAAGTTATCCTGCATTCTTTCTGTCAGGTTTCAACCCTTATGAAGTACTTAAAGGCAATGTGAAAAATAGTATGAAAAATGGCCGTCTCAGAAGAGTTCTTGTGGTTTTTCAATTCACCATTTCGATTTTGCTGATAGTTGGCACAATGATTATGTACAGGCAGATAAATTATATGCTTAATAAAGATGTGGGATTCAATAAAGAGAAGTTAATTGTGATAAACAGGGCAGATGCTCTGGGAACAAAAGTGAAGTCTTTTAAAGATGCTGTAAAAGGTATTCCGGGGGTTGTAAATATTGCCAGTTCCACGGCTGTTCCGGGCCGTAACAANNCATGTCTTGTGAATGAAAGCGCTGTTAAGAATTTTTCGATTACAGACTTTGCGAAGACCCGGTTTATACAACCGGCAGATTCAGGTAAGTTAAATTATTTACCTGTTATCGGGGTTGTTAAAAATTTCAATTTTGAATCTTTGCGAAATCCGATTCAACCATATCTCTTCCGTTTCAAAGCAGATGGTATTTTTTGGGGATATCTGACTGTAAGGTTATCAGGTAAAAATTATTTAAGCACAATCAGCGCTATTGAAAACAAATGGAAAGACTTTGTGCCTAATAATCCCTTGCAATATTACTTTGTTGATGCCGACTTTGAACAGATGTATAAACAGGAAAAACAGAATGCCCAGATGGCTGTAATTTTTTCAATTCTGGCAATTTTTATAGCAGCTCTTGGTCTTTTCGGACTGACATCATTTACAGTTGAACAACGTACCAAAGAGATCGGAGTCAGAAAAGCTATGGGCTCTTCAATCGCGAGTATTTATATTGTAATTTCCCGGGAAGTTATTATACTCGTTTCAATTTCGGCTCTGATTGCATGGCCTTTAATTTATTATATAGCGGGTAAATGGCTGGAGAACTTTTATTACAGAATCAACCTTGGTGTTTTCAGTTTTATTGCTGGTCTGACTATTGCTCTTGGTATTGCTGTGATGACTATCAGCTATCGAATTATGAGGGCAGCGAGGGTAAATCCTGCACAGTCTCTGAAATATGAATAATATTGCGGTGCTCTGCACCTTGTATGTTGTTTGTTGGCTTTACTTCTACAAATATTTTGCAGCTCTGCTGCTATATATAAAATCAGAAAGGTGCAGAACATCGGAGTATTTATAACTGAATGTATGGCATTGATCTAAAAGGTGTAGAGCATCGTAATATTTGTAGTATTTGAAAGATTGGCATAGAGTTTTAAGGTGCGGAGCACCGGAATATTTGTAGTTGAATGTTTGGAATTGAGGTCAAAGGTGCAGAGCACCGTAATATTATTTTATTAAATAATTGAAATTAAATATTTTTACAATATCAGATATTCAGTGCTTAACTAATGGAAACTGAATAATCCCGATAAATGATTCTTTAATTTCCGCTGATTGCAAAAACATGTTTAGAAATTACCTTCTTGTCACCTTCAGGAATTTACTTGTTATTGCTTCGTTGATAGGGTGTACCGGAGGATATTATATGTCGAAAATATTGTTAGGCAGTCTATGGGTCAATTTTGTTCAGATAAAGGCAGGGATACTCTTATTAGCAGCATCAATAATGTTTGTGGCAACAATTTTTACAATTATTTTTAAGATTGGCAGAGTTGCACTCAGAAACCCTGTTGATTCGCTGAGATATGAGTAAAAAAAGAATCCCGCGATTGCAGGATTCTGATCTTGATTTATAATTTGAAATATATATAGTGAGTGAAAGTGCTCTAGTACATTTTGTTAATCAGCTGTCCTATTTCATCACGTTTCTTTAATGGAAAGCTGTGGCAATTCCCATCTCTAGTAATGATATTTAAACCTTTGACCGAGAAAAGTCCCTTGCTGAAAAATATCACTTCGCGTATGTTATCGAAAAGTATTTCAAGGTTAAATCTGTCAGTCTCATCATTTAGAGTCTTAAAGTACAACCGCTGGTTTGTAACTATCAGTTTTCCCTCAATAGTGTTGTTGTCAATAACCTGATTTGTATCACCCGCTTTAAGAACAACTTCGTTTGCATATAATTTGACTGTCATGGCTTCCCTTTTTTATGCTTTCTTAAGCGATTAATATTTCTTTTGTTTCTCTCTTTTTGTTATAAAGACGGACAACAGATGTAAATGTTGCATCCGTATTTATTGTTTTCTAAAATATTAGTGTAAATATGGTTTCAATTCCATATTTTGAGAATACTGAAATTGTTCCACCATGAAGCTTCATGATTTGTCGTGACAAGCTTAACCCAATACCCGAACCATGCTCTTTGGTAGTAAAAAATGGTATAAAAATCTTGTCAATCAAATCAGCGGCTATCCCTGTCCCATTGTCAATTACCTGTATAATTGTTTCAGATTGGGAAGATATGAAGGCTTTAATCTGAATCTTCCCGTTTTTCTCCTTATTGACAGACTCGATAGAATTTTTAATCAGATTAATTATCACCTGGGTGATTAATCTTTCATCAGCATTAACTTTAAGATTTGCTGGATTGACTTCTGAAGTTAAACTTATGTTATTTAATTGTAATTCGCTGTCCATCAAAATTATAATTTCATGTATAAGACTCTTCAGTTCTATATACTGAAAAACGGGATTCGGCACCTTTGTCAGGTTTTTGTAGGTTTCAACAAAATTTAAAAGCCCCTTGCTTCTTTTCTGAATAGCCTTCAGAGCCATTAATGTATCGACATTATATTCAGATTCTTCGTTCGTGTCTGAAGGTCTGTTCTTTTCAAACATTTTTATCATAGTATTAGTCAATGATTTTATAGGCGCAACCGAATTCATGATTTCGTGTGTAAGTACACTGATTAGTTTTTTCCATACTTCGATTTCTTCTTCTTCGAGTTCAGTGCGGATGTTTTGAAATGAAACCAGATTAACTGTTTTATCCTGTATCTTAAATACTGTTTTTCTGATCGATAATTTCAGAATTTCATCGCCCGAGACAGCTTTTATCATTTTGGAATGTTTTTGTTTCAATGAAAACAACAGCTCTGAAATACCCGGTATTGATTTGTTCAACTCCTGAATATTCCTTACAAATTCCAATTTGAATAACTCTCTGGCAGCCTTATTGTATAGCTCTGTCTGGCCCGCATCATTAAATGATATCAATCCGATGCCTACATGTTCAATTGTATTCTGAAAGTAATGATGTTCTGCTTCTTTTTCAATTTTCACCTTTTGGATTGAATCAATTATCTCATTGTAGGTCAGGTTTAAAAGGTCAAATGATTTATCACCTTCTGTAATTCCCCTGGTAGGATCAAGATGTTTGACTGATTGCAGAAAGTTGTCAAGACCTCGGTTAGTTCTCGTCAGATAGTGAATAAGTAATATAATTTGTAATACCCAGATAAATCCGAGCGTAAATTTTGTTATTAACAGGTAATCCTGTGTCAGAGTCCATAAAAAAAAAGTTCCCGTGACGGCAAGTAATATTGCCTGTAATATTACAAACCTGAAAAAGCGGTTAAATGCCATATTTCTTAATTTTATTATAAAGTGTTTTTCTGCTTATATTCAACTCATTACTGGCTTTTGTATAATTATTTCCATGCATTTCCAGAGCATCCAAAATGAGTTGTTTTTCATTCAGTTCCAGGTCAAAAGACCTTTTGCCGGCAACATGAAATTTTTTTTGCTGGAAAAACAGGTCCTCTTGTTTTAAAATGCCTGATTCACAAAGAATAACTGCTTTCTCTACCATATGTTCCAGTTCCCGGATATTACCGGGAAAGCTGTATTTAAGTAATGCATCCATACCCTGACTTGAAACTTTCAACTCCTGTTTATTATATTTTTCGCCATACATAATCAGAAAATGATTGACCAGTGATGGAATATCCTCAATCCTGTGCCTCAATGGGGGTAGTAAAATTTGTATCGTATTAATTCTGTAAAGTAAATCCTCTCTGAAAGTATTCACAACTACCATTTCGATTATGGGCTTATTGGTTGCGGAGATCAATCTTATATCAATAGGTATCGGTCTGTTTGAACCTATCCGGAATATTTCACGGTTCTGGATGGCAGCCAGAAGCTTGGACTGCATTGACATTGTAAGGTTCCCGATTTCATCTAAAAACAATGTGCCACCGGAGGCTATTTCAAATCTGCCGGCCCTCTCTTCTTTCGCATCTGTATAAGCTCCTTTCACATGACCGAACAATTCGCTCTCAAAGACCCCTTCATTAAAAGAGGCCATATCAACATTCACAAAAACTTCACCCGATCTTAATGATTGTTTATGAATCTCTCTGGCAATAAGTTCCTTTCCGGTCCCATTTTCACCAAGTATAAGAATATTTGCTTCGGTTCCGGCAACTTTGGCAATCGTTTTAAACACTTTTTGCATCTCCGGTGAATTACCGACAAACATGTTAAATGACTTATTGATATTCTCGTTTAGATGAATTTGTTTATTCCTGAGTTTTTTAATTTCGAGATTAGATTTTCTAAATTTGGCAGCTGTCATAATTGTGACCAGCAGTTTTTCGTCATCCCATGGTTTCTGTATAAAATCTGTTGCTCCTTCCTTTATTGCATTTACCGCCATTTCAATATCACCATAAGCCGTAATAAACAATACAGTTGCCAGCGGGTCGTATTCCAGAATCTTACGCAACCAATAGATTCCTTCATTGCCGCTGTTTATCCCTGCTGAAAAATTCATATCAAGAATAATTACATCGTAGCTCTGGCGCTGAATTATTTCAGGAATTGTGTTAGGATTCTTTTGTATATCCACAATTTCAAAATGGCTTGACAGAAAGAGTTTCAAAGCGATTAATATCTCTTCATTATCATCAACTATTAATATTCTTCCTTTATTCTTCATAAATTCGATTTTTATTTACCGGACAACTTTAAAAGGATCCTTTCATTGTAAAAATATTGGAAAAAACCTGTCAGGTGAGGTCTCCGGTCACTTAATTAGAGGCAATAAAAATACTTATTATTGTGTAATAATTACTCAGTGGACTGGTAAGAAATTACTCAGTCTTTTCTGCAATTAATTATTAAATATCACATTGTAAGAGTGTTATGAAATTGGCATTCTGATTGTATATAAGCTTTACATTATTTGTAAACAGGTAATACAATCTTAATAAAACTTTGAATCATGATAAAATTTAATTTGAAACTTGTGCTCAGAAACTTCATTAGACAGAAGATTTACTCAATAATTAACCTTGCAGGCCTTTCAGTCGGCCTGGCCGGCACATTTATTCTGTTGTTATATATCTCAACAGAACTCAGATATGATAAACATAACAAGCTGCTTAATCATATTTACAGAATTAATCAGGAACTTAAGACTTCTGGTGAGGTTTATTCTACCACTCCTTATGTTCTAAAGACTACCCTTAGTTCTGACATTCCTGAAACTTTTAAATTGGCAAGGTATATTAATATTGGCAATACAAGTTTTAGATACGATAATAAAGTATTTTATGAAGGTAACGTTTATTGTGCAGATAATGAATTATTTAACATATTGACTTTCGATGTTCTTGAAGGAAAGCAGGAAAACTTTCTGAAAGAGCCTAATTCGGTAATCATTACAAAAACCTTTGCAAAAAAATACTTTGGTGAGGTATCCCCGATAGGGAAACTCCTTATAATGGTGAATAACGGCGATTCATATGCTCTTACTGTTACAGGACTTATTAAAGATCTGCCGGTTACCTCAACCTTCAAACCGGATATCATTATGAATATTGACATTGCCCTAAAGCAATTGGATAAACTGGTTATGAGCACCGATAATGAAAAAAATGGTCCCGAATATTATGCCAATACCTGGCCCATGGGTTTTTTCTTTACTACACTGGTATTATTTCCTGAAAACTATAAACCCGAATATCTTGAAACAATAATGGCAGGCTACGAGGGAAAACATTTTGACAAGGAACCTTTTGGGATGAAATTCAAATTGCAGCCTTATAAAGATATTTATTTTCATTCCGATCAGATAAAAAGCAGCGGGGATAGTCCGCACGGAAACTCGCGAAACATTTATATCTACTCAATAGTCGCTTTATTGATAATGTTAACGGCAAGTTTTAATTACATATTATTATCAACCTCAAGATCTGAACAAAGACTAAAGGAATTCGGCCTACGAATGACAGCCGGAGCGAGTAGATTATTAATTATCAGGCAGATATTGGGTGAAACAATTTTTATTTCACTTATCGCTCTGCCATTTGGAATATCAATAACCGAATTAGTGTTGCCATATTTCAGTCAGCCTCTTTTTAATAAACTTCTTACGATAAATTATATCCAAAACTGGCATTTCACCTTAGGATTAATCATCGTGACAATCTTAATAGGGGTTGGCTCAGGGATCTACCTGGCAGTAAGAATTTTCAGTTCCAAACCGATTGATATTCTGAAGAAGACAACCGGAAAAGGAAGTGGCAGCTCATTTTTTACTAAAACTCTTAACATTGCGCAGCTTACAATATCTGTCGTTTTAATAATTTGTACGGGAACTATTTACAGTCAGATAAAGTATTTCAAATCAAGCGATCTTGGCTTCAAAACAAATAAGGTAATCAGTGTAAATATAAGTGATGATGGTGTCAGGAAGTATTACAAGACAATTAAAAATAAAATAAAATCATCTCCTAAAGTTGAGAATGTAACAGGATCGATGTGGGCTTTACCTACGACAAATACAATGGGAATAGGACTCCCCAGGGTTGACGATAAAACAAAGATTGTTAACACTGAGGGACTTATGGTTGATTATAATTTTGTTAGCACTCTTGGGTTAAAACTTCTGGAGGGAAGAGACTTTTCTGAAGAAATGGGAAATGAAGATGGAAATGTAATAATAAACAAGAGTGCCATTGAAGCATTAGGGATTACTGATCCGATTGGGACAAAGCTGAATTTTGGAACTATAATCGGTGTTGTTGAGGATTTTCATATTCATTCATTTCGATATAAAATTCCTCCGATGCTGATACTTTGTAATCAGCAGGGAGTAAGAAAATTATTTGTAAAACTAAGTACAGACGATATTTCCGGTTCGATCAATTTTATCAAAGGTATCTGGAATGAATTTGCAATAGATAAACCATTTGAATATACTTTTCTGAACGATTCGATAAATGAATTGTATAGTGAAGATTACCGTTTCGGAAAGACTTTAATGCTGTTTTCAAGCCTTACACTATTTATTGCTTTACTAGGGATTTTCGGAATGTCGATGATAAATGCGGAGAAGAAAACAAAAGAAATAGGCATCAGGAAGGTAATGGGAGCAACCCCCGGAGATATCTTAACAAAGTTGTCATTTGAATTCATGTTACTGGTACTTATATCAATTTTTGTGGCATTTCCTCTTGCCTATGTACTCATCAACAAGTGGCTGCAGAACTTTGAATACCATGATAATATTAATCTCTGGATTTTTGTTTTGGCTGGTTTGGTATCTGCCGTTTTCGTATTCCTGACTGTCAGTTATCAGGTTACCAGGACTGCAAACTCAAATCCTGTTGATACATTGAAATATGAATGAAAGGTTTAAAAGTAAATGACAATAGCAGAATCCATCTATTAAGAGTTGTTTTTTTACTTTGTGTTACTTTGAGTTGTACTTTGTGATCCTTTGTGGTTAAATGAATTATATTTTAACACAAAGGATTTTTTGACGCGACTTTGCTTCCTGTTTATAAAATGCGTCATTAAATAGCTCCTATAATTATCTTCCGCCTATTTTATTATAAAAAAATAATTAATAAATGTGTGTCTAATTATTTGACATATATTTGACACATATTATTATATTTCAGTATTTTGGTAAAAAATGAACAAATGATAAAGGGTACCATTCTTATCGTAGATGACAACAAGAGTGTTATCAGTGCACTTGAAATGATGTTGCAGTATGAGGTAGAAAAAATAATTTCTATCAGCAGTCCCAAAAGGATACATGAAGTATTGGAGCAGAATGAAATAGATATCGTGTTGCTCGACATGAATTTTCAGGCAGGTGTCAATACAGGAAATGAGGGACTTTACTGGATGAAAGAGATATTGATATATGACACCAATATAAGTGTTGTAATGATAACAGCTTATGGCGATGTTGAACTTGCAGTAAAGGCGCTGAGAGAAGGAGCTATCGACTTCATTCTCAAACCCTGGGATAACGAAAAATTACTTGCTACAATAAATGCGGCATGGAAACTGAGAATTTCGAGGAAAGAAGCGCTCATCCTTAAAAATGATAATCAGTTCCTGAAAAAGGAGATAAAAAGAGGTGAGGAAAAAATTGTCCTGGGAGCATCTCCGACAATGATTAATGTGATGAATATTGTCAGGAAAGTAGCCACAACCGATGCCAATGTCCTGATAACCGGAGAAAATGGTACAGGGAAAGAGCTTGTTGCCAGGGAAATTCACAATCTTTCAAAAAGGAATAATGAGCTTATGGTTAGCGTGGATATGGGCTCTATTACCGAAACCCTGTTTGAAAGTGAAATGTTTGGTCATGTAAAAGGTGCATTTACTGATGCTAAAGAAGATCGTTCGGGTAAATTTGAAACAGCTCATAAGGGTACACTTTTCCTTGATGAGATAGGAAACCTTTCCTTACAATCACAGGCCAAACTGCTTAGCGCTCTTCAGAACAGATATATAGTAAGAATAGGATCAAACAGGCAGGTCCCGGTTGATATACGATTAATCTGTGCAACAAATTGTATTCTACCTGTGAGGGTGAGTGAAGGCCTGTTCAGAGAGGACCTTCTGTACAGAATAAATACTATTCAGATCGAGGTGCCACCTCTGAGGGACAGAGTTGATGACATTCCTGTGCTGGCGTTTCATTTCCTTAGAGTTTACTGTGAAAAATATAGTAAGCCGGGTAAGAAAATAAACAATCAGGCCCTGGAAAAGCTTACAAATTATCCGTGGCCGGGAAATATCCGCGAACTGCAACATTCAATTGAAAAAGCGGTAATATTGTCCGACTCATCAGTCCTGAATCCTTCTGATTTTTCTTTCAATGTTATGTCGAAAGGGCTCACAGACAACAATAATACGACGCTCGAAGAAATGGAGAAAAAGTTGATTGCGGATTCAATTAAACGTCATGATAATAATTTAAGTATTGTTGCCTCAAAGCTTGGTATTACCCGGCAGACACTTTATAATAAGCTGAAAAAGTATGATCTATAAAAGATTTTGGCTGGTTATTGTTGCCTATCTGGCAGGAATGATTCTTTTTGCTTCAGCTTTTGCATTCAGTTTCGGAAAGGACCTTACCTATTCAATAATTTCAATCGTTAGCCTTGTATTGCTTACACTTTCATTTGCAGTATGGCTTAACAGGACCAATAAAAAGCTTGCATTTTTCTTTAGTTCTGTCAGGAATGATGACACCTCATTATTTTTCCCGGAAGAAGCAGGATTTGGAAATGAAAAGTTACTTAATAAAAGCCTCAATGAATTAAATAGCAAGCTAAAGGATGCAAAGATTAATATAGAACTTCAGGAGAAGTTTTATAAGAGCATTATGGAGAGGATCAGTACAGGAATTATTTCTTTCTATGAAAATGGGGTTGTAGAATTTACGAATCCTGAAATAAACCGGATGTTTGGTTTGGATCAGGTTTCGCACATAAATAAACTTAAAATTATTGATCCAAAGCTGGTCGAACTACTCGAAAGAATTGAATCCGGAGAACAGAAAAGAATAAATGTAAAGGTTAACCATAACCTACTGAGTCTCTCAGTTCATGCACGAACGATTATAATGAGACACAGGGAGTTAAAAATAGTGACTTTACAGGATATTAAGAGCGAACTCGATATGCACGAAATGGATTCATGGCAAAAATTAATCAGGATCTTAAATCATGAGATCATGAATTCAGTAGCTCCGATAACATCCCTCAGCTCGACACTTTCGGGTTTCTATAAATCAGGAGAAGATCAGACAAGTCCCGACAATATTACACCAAGGATAATTTCAGATACAATCCGCGGACTCAACATAATTGAGGATCATGGCAAGGGTCTAATGCATTTTGTTGAGTCATATAGAAGCCTGACTCAACTTCCAAAACCCGAGTTTAGCCGGGTAAATATCTCAGAGTTTTTCGAGCGTATAATGATTCTGGTAAACAGCGGTTTTGATAATGATAATAACAAATATAAAGTAAGACCCCTGATCACTTCAAGTGTGACACCTGATGATGTAACTCTGGTTGCTGACGACAAACTTCTCGCACAGGTCTTTATTAATATTATTAAAAACTCAATTGAAGCATTCGGAAAATGTGAAGAAGATAACTTTATCTCATTGAGTGCCGGCAGGAATCCGGATGGCAGGGTAGTATTAACGATTAAAGATAATGGTCCTGGTATGGATGCGGACACTCTTGAGAAAATTTTTGTGCCGTTTTTTACGACGAAAGAATCAGGTTCGGGAATTGGGTTAAGCCTGTCGCGGCAAATAATACGGCTTCATAATGGGAACATAACTTGTGATTCTGCTCCGGGTAATGGGACCATTATTTCAATGATATTCTGATTTAACGGTTGGATGTATGCACCGTTTGCGATGTGTTGCGCCTGCGGCAGAGCTAATGGGGTATACAGCATGTTAGGCTTTCGTGATTTTTCTTTTGGTTTGAAAGAACATTAGTCCTAAAATAAGTCCCAAAATCAAAACTATAGTCCCAAATAATAATTCTAAAACTGATGCAAATTCTTGATACGGTTTTTTGTTTATAGTTATTTCCTGTTTTTTGAGCATTTCTACTTTTTTCTTAACGTATTTAATATTGGTATCCAGATCCATAGACTCATCATCTATTATGCTTGCCCTATTTATTATTTCTTTATCAAATCCATTGGCAATAATATTTTTAAAGCCATAACTGAAATAATGTTCTTCGAGTGGTTTATAAAATACAAATCCAGTAAAAATATCCTGATATTTAAATCTCCCTAAGGTTGGAACGATGAAAAAGTCAAAAGCATCTTCACCAAACGGACTATTTTTGAAGTCAAAACCCAATGATTTATTACCTACTGCTTTAAATGAATTATCCCAAATTCCATCCTTAATAGGTGACATTTGCATAGGCATCAAAAATTGAGGAAATCCTGGATTTGAAAGCCCAAAACTTAACCTCTCCTGATTAAGCATTACGTTTGCCACTTTATTAGGGTATCTTTTCATGATAATAGCAGCACAATTTTCCCGAGTGGAATCATCGTTTTGATCTGGCACTGGACCAAAAGCATGACGATAGTTCATAATAACCAGACACTTCTTTCGGACTTGATTTGAAGTCAACAACCGCTCATACCCTTTTATAACATTTTCAGCAAGCATCCAATCACGTTTCGAAAAATTTGATTTTACCTTAAAATAGTCTTTCTTATTTTTTATTTCTTTCCAATTACACTCCAAATCCGAAAACCTATGTCGAATTCTTTGTTCTTTTGGTAATTGTTGATTTAAGGAATATAGTTTTTTTAAATAATTAAAATAATTTGTATTAAACCATATTGGGTAAAACGAATAGTCCCGAAGGATTTGGCTAAGTTCTAAATCGAACTTCACGTTACTTAAACTATCCGAATTCATTAACGAATCCAAATTTGTTTGCTGCGTTCTACTACCAACCTCAGAAAAAACATTGCCAACATTTTTAACAAATCTCTTATCCGATATTAAATCATAAATGAAGTCATATTGAGTCATTTCAGGATGAGCTCGTTCACACAATATTACAATATCGTTTTTTTCGAATAAATTGAAAATGTAATCCTTTGCTTCTTTTTGTTTTTCTAGAAATGAAACATAAGGAGCAATTACGTTTTTTGATTGTTTTGGAATGAAGGGACTGTTGAAAGTATTATCTAAAATGTAATAAATAACTCTTATACTTATTATTACAAGTATTATACTAATTAAAAAAATAATTCCTTTTTTTGCATGGACCATCTCATAATCGACATTCTTAACTACAACAGTTTTCGCCCATTTGTCATACCAAGTCTTTTTTTGGAAAAGAAAAATTATAAACAAAATTAGGCTTATAATTAATACACAGAAAATCTCAAAAAACGGAGATAACCAATATAGGTTATAACAGGTTATCAATACATAAATAGGTAAAATGTACAATAACTGTTTGTAAGCAACCTCCCGTAATAAAATAGAGATTGGATATTGAAATTTACTGCTATTTTCAACCTTTAATCCACATAAGATTTTGCCTATGCTTGCTCTAAATACAATTGTAAGAATCGGAAAGTAAATTATTGCAATAATCAGCGAAAGCCTAACAGTTGAAGCGTAAATATGAAGCAATTGCAATAAATTATATAAAATAAATGCAACTCCATAGATTATTGATAAGTCAATAATAAAAGCAATCAAACGAGGCCGGAAATTAGTTTTTAGTTTTTGTGTCATTTTATAGTTTTTTATCATGAAGACTAAAGTCAGCTATACTTTCTATAACATTCATCTAATCTTTGCGTAAAGTCTCTGCCGGATTAGTTCGTGCAGCTTTATTTGCGGCCCAACTTACAGTTAGTAAACCTATAGCAAGAGCAAAAAGACCCGAAAATATTAAGAGCCCCAAACTGATAGTCGTTTTATAGGCAAAATTGTTGAGCCATTTAGTCATCGCATAAAAGCCAATTGGTGTGGCAATAATAAATGATATTATAATCCATCTTAGTAATTCAAAATTAAATCTCCTGAAAATTTCAGAAATTGAAGCACCATTTATTTTTCTTATACTGATCTCCTTCATTCTGCTCTGCGTGGCGAAAGTTGCAAGACCAAATAATCCGAGACTAGATATAAATATAGCCACAACCGACAGGACAAGGAAGAGAATGTTCAGTTTTTGATCCTTTGAATAAGAAGATAACATCGAATCTTCAAGAATTTCATATTCAAATGGTCCTTCCGGATTTATCTCTTTTAGTAATGATTCGCAGGACTTAAGGACCTTGTTCAGGTTGGAGGGCGTATATTTGATAACAACCTGGTCGAATTTTCCCATCTCGTTGGCAGTTGATATAAATATAGGTTCGGTTTTATCATAAAGAGAAGAGGTGTTGAAATCTTTAACCATGCCGATTACTTCGTATTTTATTCCATTTCTTGATATTGTCCTGCCTTCAGGCTGTTTCCATCCAAGAAGACTGGCAAAGGTCTTGTTGATTATTACTTTATTGCTGTCTGACCTGATATTTCTGAAATCACGGCCTTCAATAAGAGCAATACCCATGGTTTTCAGATAGTTTTCATCAACATATACCACGTGTGCAAGTAACGGTCTATCTACTCCTTCAGGTTTATACCCGTTCATTGTAAAACCTACTCCCGGTACACCGCCTGCTGACACTGAAACAGAAACAATACCCGCGATGCCCGAAAATTTGCTTATAATCAATTCGTATGTTGCTGAAGTCTTCTTATTAAGATTTACTAATAGAATGTTTTTTTCATTGAAACCCTTATCACTGTTTTTCACATATTGCAGCTGGGAATAGATAACGAGACAGGATATAATAAGTACGATCGAGATTATATATTGCAGAGTGACCAGTATATTTCTGGAGAATTGTTTCTTTTTTCCAGTGTTTACATTCGAAAGCAAAGCCAGTGGATTAATCGAAGAAAGATAGATGGAGCTGTAGAAACTGGCAAAAACTGTACAGAAAATAAAAAGAGAAGTATAGGTCAATATCCATGCAAGTGGTTTAATTTCCGAAAGTGATAATACTTCTCCGGTAAAAACTGTAGTAAATGTTAGCAAAATCTTGACAAGCAGGAAAGCAAAGAGAAGCGAAATAATTATTGCAATTGCTGATTCAAAAACGAAAAACAAAATAATATTCTTCCTGTCAGATCCGAATATTTTCTTTACCGAAACCTCTTTTGCTCTCCGGAAAGAAAGAGCAGTACTGATATTTATAAAATTGAATGATGCTATAAGTAATATCAATAATCCTATCCCTGAGAACATGAAAATCTTTGTAATATTTCCCTTTTCTCCAAGTTCATATTTTGGTTCAGCCTGGGAATGAAGGTGAATATCTCCGATTTTCTGCAGATAAGGAATCATTAGGTAGCCCGATGGACGGTAGTAATCTTTATTAATGGCGACTTCCATATACTGTTGAATCTGTTTTTCCAGTTGTAAAGGATCAGATCCTTTGATAAGTTTTAGATATGTGTAACAGGTCAATCCTCCGTCCCAGCCTATATGACTTTGACTGGAAATTACAGTAAGAGGGGCGAGGCATTCAAACTGTATGTTTGTATTGGCAGGAGGATCTTTGGCTATTGCAGTTACAGTAAAAGTTTTTCCTCGGATAAGTATCCCCTTGCCCAAAGGATCTTCCCCGCCAAAAATCCTTTTAACTGATTTCTCTGTGAGGACAATTCCTGTAGGAGAATTAAGGCAGCTTTTTTTATCTCCCTTTGCCAGTATGAACGAAAACATATCGAAAAATGTACTGTCAGTATAAATTACTTTTAATTTGATTGTTCTGTCATTATAAATTACTGATTCAGGTTCAAGATCGAACCTGACCATGTTCTCGACCACTGGAAACTCCCTCTTAAATTCAGGTCCGGCCGGCGCATTAATCGAAGCCGCGTTAAGAACCATATTCGGAGTATTGAATGTCATTCCCACCCTGTACAATCTTTCACCATCTTTATGGAACTTGTCATAACTTGTTTCAACTGAGATCCATATTATAATTATCAGAACTGATGCTACTCCAACAGTAAGTCCCAGGATATTCACGAATGAATAAGGCATCTGTTTGATCAGAGATCTGAAACCATTACGAATTAATAAATTTATCATATGGCTGAGGTTTAAATTACTCAAAAAAATCTCAAAGCATGTACCAATTGTCTTATTGCTCACATAATCAGGAATATAACTTTCAGAAAGATATAAAAATGGTCAGTTTTGTCTATAAATCATACAAGATGGATCAAATTTTTTGACAGATATTATATGTAGGGACGTTGCATGCAACGTCCCTACATACATCGATCAAAAACGAAAAGAGGTCTCCATAGGGAAACCTCTTTCAACAAATATTTATTAAAGTTGCTATTTTTCAGTTACTACCTGACCGTCAAACAGGTTTACGACTCTATGCGCATAACCTGCATCCCTGTCGGAGTGGGTTACCATTATGATTGTTGTACCTTCTTTGTTCAGATCTGTCAGCAGATTTATTACCTCAATACCATTTTTAGAGTCGAGGTTACCTGTTGGTTCATCGGCAAGAATGAGCTTCGGATTTGCAACGACTGCGCGGGCTATAGCCACTCTTTGCTGTTGACCTCCTGAAAGTTGCTGAGGAAAATGTTTTGCACGGTGTCCTATTTTCATTCTTTCCAGAACATCCTCTACGCTTTTCTTGCGGTCACTTGCTTTCATCTTCAGGTAGATTAGCGGCAACTCAACGTTTTCATAAACATTAAGTTCGTCAATCAGGTTAAAGCTCTGGAAAACAAAACCAATATTTCCCTTGCGGAATATTGTCCGGTCGCGTTCCTTCAGATTAGCCACTTCAGTTCCATTGAAAATATAACTGCCTGAGGTAGGATTATCGAGTAATCCGAGNNAGAGTCACTTTATTAAGTGCTGTTGTTTCAACTTCTTCAGTTCTGAAGATCTTAGTTAAATCATTAGTTTTAATCATGACATTAATTATTAATAGTTATTTAGATTTTTTAAGAATTAGTTTTTCATTTTTTCCGAAAGTTTCATATCCAGATACTATAACTTTCTCACCGGGTTTCAGACCTTCAAGTACTTCATAGTATTTTGGATTTTTTCTTCCTATTGAGATATTCCGTTTGGTAGCAAAAGATTCGGAAGGATCGAGAACAAATATCCATTGTCCGCCTGTCTCCTGGAAGAAACCGCCTATAGGCACAAGCACTGATCTTTTTGGTTGACCCAACTGAAGGCTGATATAATATGTCTGGCCGGTTCTTATATTATCAGGCATACTATCGCGGAAGATCATATCAATTTTAAATGTACCGTTCCTTACTTCGGGATAAACTCTTCTGACAGTGAGGTTAAATTTATTATTCTGCCTGTCAAGAGTTGCATCAAGTTGTGTTCTCACCCTGTCGATGTAATGTTCGTCAATCTGTGCAACTACTTTATAAGAAGTCAGTACATTTATCTGTCCCATGTTTTCTCCCTTTGATATTGATTGTCCAATTTCAGGACTTAACAGACCCAATTCACCATCAACAGTTGCACGGACATTCAGGTTTTCCACTCTTTTTTTAACCATATCGAGGTTATTCCTCATATTCTGGAGATCCTTTTTAATAGTTTCAACATTAACTGAGCGAAAAACAGAATCCTGTTTTTGACGCTCGACATAAAGGTCTTTCGATTGATTTGCCATATCGAGGTCCTCTTTGGAGCGAATATATTCCTCTTTTGATATAAGGTTATCTTTAATCAGAGTTTCATTCTGTTGAAAATTTCGCGCTTTCCTTTCAATATCATACTTAAGTGTAACAAGTTCTCTTTTTATCTGTAGTTTTTCCTGTTCCATCTCAATCTGTGTCGTTCGCAGGAAGTTCTCTTTTTCGGCAAGTAATGATTCGCTATTGAGAATATTAAGAAAGAGATCAGGATTGGACAATCTTAGTATAATATCTCCTTTTTTGACCATGGATCCTTCTTCAATAAGTTTTTCTTCAACCCGTCCGCCTTCATCAGCATCGAGCTTTACAGTTGTTATAGGTTCAACAGTTCCGGGAACAGTAATATAATCGTTGAACTGATCTTCAGTTACTGTTTCAATTATGAGTTTATCTTTTTCAACTTTATATGTTGAGGTGCGATCAGCAAAGAATGCCATATAAATAAGGATTATAATTGCTAAACCAATAGCGATGTATCCGAAATGTTTTTTCTGAAGGCCTTTTTTCTTCGGGATCACTTTATCCATTGTTTCACGAGGAGTATCCATTTCTGTTTTTATTTATTATTGTTAGTGTTGTAATTAGTTTATTGCTTGAATTTTTAAATTTATTGCTGATTCACCAGGTTTTCATATTCCCCGGTAGAGTAGAATTGTATAATGAGTTTATCGATAAGCAGTTGCAGCTTTGTTCTTAGTTCTTCAGTTTCAGCCCTGAATAAGGTAGTCTTAGCCAAAGAATAATCAGTAACATCAACGAGCCCTGCCTCAAATTTTTTCTCCACTGCTGCAAAAGATTGATTGTTAAAGTAATAGTTGGCACTGGCAGAAGCAAATTCATCTTTCCCTCTATTGTAGTTCAGACATGCGTTTTCAATGTCGGTATACAGATTGTTTTTCTCCTGTTCAAGTCTTAACTCATTGTCATTCTTTCTGATTTTAGCAACTTTAATGCTATGATAGGTGATGAAATTATTAAAGATGGGAATAGTAATCGTAGCCAGCACTTGTTTACTCAGGTTACCATTAATTTGTCGTGAGTAAGAATTTTGGACAGTACCGTCACTTGCATTTAAAACGTCATAATAATAAGAACCTATCTGACCGTTTGCTGACAATCTGGGTGAGAGATTTCCCCTTGCCGCGGCAATCTGTTTATTTGAGGCTCTTAATTCATATTCGATTTCTTTAAGCCGTGGAAGATTTTGTGAAGCCAGGGTATATACGCTATCAGTACTGAAGGTAGTGTCCGTAATAAGAGTATTTTTCAAATCGGGAGTAATAATATCAAATTCTATACCCGGCGCGAGCTGAAGCATCTGCTTCAATGTTGTAATTGACTGATTGGCTGTATTGTGAGCTATAGTATAGGAAAGTTTATCAGCGGAAGCCTGGCTCTCAATTTCATATTGTTTAGCCAAAGCTTCTTTGCCTGTCTCAACCATTTTTGTGATCCTGAAAAGCTGTTTTTCCGATAGATCGACCTGCATTTTTGAAGCACTCTCAAGTCCCTTGTCGTAGAGCACCTCGTAATATTGTCCAAGAATGTCAGCTATCAAAGAATTTCTGACAATTTTCTCAGATTCCAGACCGGCTTTAAGCATGAATTTATTTGCAGCAATGGTATTTACCTCAGTGAATCCATTGAACAGCACAATATTTGAGCCTACACCCAGGGTATTTGTGAGGTTTTTATTGAATGCTATGGCGTTTGACTGGTCGATTGACCTACCATTTGCAACCTGAAGATTGGATTGGGCATTCAGATTCGGCAAAAGATTCATCCTTGATGTCACCAGGTCTGCCTGTTTTGATTGGGTAATAAGCTTCTGCCTCTGAAGCCCTATATTGTTAGTGACAGCATA
>PMNJ01000096.1 GCA_003162595.1 Bacteroidales bacterium
GCAGGATTTAATATGATATCCGGACTTCTAATCCTTATTCTTGAAAAAACTAATATGATTGGCGTTCTTAAATCTCTCGGTGCTGAAGATATTACGTTGCGCAGGGTATTTCTTTACCAGGCTGCTTATCTTATAGGGAAAGGACTGCTATGGGGTAATTTTATCGGCATTGGGCTTGCTTATCTTCAGCTTAAAACCGGGGTGATTAAACTCGATCCATCTTCATATTATATTAAAACAGTTCCTGTTAATCTTGAACTGACCCAAATCCTGTTGCTGAATGCAGGGACAATGGCTGCAATTATAATTATGCTGCTTGTGCCCTCACAGTTAATAAGCAGGATCACTCCGGTAAAAGCCATTAGGTTCGATTAGAAACTCAGGCAGAATGCNNCCCGGACCGTTGTCGATTACACAAATTTCTGAATGGTTGCCGGAATTTTCTGAGGAAACGATAGTTATCTTGCCGTCAAAATTATTTTCATTGGCTTCCAGAGCATTTTTCAGGAGGTTTATTAAAACCTGNNTTTCTTTTCCGGTTCAGGTACCCTGGTAAGTTTTCGGTATGATTCAACAAACGACATCAACCCTTTTCCCTGTTCCTTAATAACATTCAGGCCCTGTAATGTTGTGGCAATGGTTTTAACATTTACCTGTTCGGGCAAGACAGGTATTCCGCCAGTACTGTAAATGTTTGATAGACTCTCCGACAGGGAAGTTATAGGGGTTATTGAGTTCATTATTTCATGCATTAACACTCTTATCAGTTTCATCCATGATTCGATCTCTTTTTCATCAAGTTCATTTTTTATATCCTGGATTGAAAGGATCACAAGTTCATTTTCATTAGTCTTAAAAGATGTCGCTTTAAGTGACAGCTGAATTTCACCCCCGTCCGCAGAAATACCTATGAGTTTTCTTTCAAACGGTTTAATGCTATTTATAGTTTCGAAAAGCTTCTGGTCCTTCCTTTCAATTTGCTTCAAATGGGTAAGGACATCAATTGCAAGAAGTTTCCTGGCTGATGAATTTGCATGAAGTATGAATCCTTTGTCATTATATGTTATTATACCTGCAGCCAGATGCTCAAGTAATGTCCGGAAATATTGTTCCTGCTGTCTGTTCTCTATTTTTAGCTGCTGGATCTGATGGTTTACCTTGTTCATGCTTTTATACAGGTCATTTAAAGCATCATTCCTGGTCTCAGCAGGAAAAGAGAGGTTCGAATCATCATTTCGTACTGAATCGAAGAAAAACCTGATCTTTTTATTTGTACTATTCAGATATGAAATGAGATTGACAGTCAGAAAAACCAGAGTCAGGATACAGATAATTGAAAAACGAAGGGAGTGGTCAATAATGGCAAAATATCCCAGGACGGCAGAAAACAGCACTATTAATAACACCCTCATTACTATGTTGATATATAGGCTTTTACTGAACATCATTTTGCTTTTTAAATCTGTTATATAGAGTCTGCCTTGTTATACCAAGCTGCTCCGCAGCAGCAGTTAAGTTACCATTATTTTTTTCAAGAGCCTGCTGAATCATAACCTTTTCCATCTCTTCTAACTTTGTATATGAGCTGTTGCTGCTAACCTGTCCTGCATGGCGTAAATATAAATCATCGGGTTTTATAACTGCTGATTCACTTAAAATTACTGCCTTTTCGATGGTATGCTGAAGTTCACGGATATTGCCCGGCCATGAATATTTCAGAAGTTTTTCGTGTGCCTGATGGTTAATCTTCAGGTTAGGTTTATTGTATTTATAGGTATATTTATTCAGAAAAAATTCTGCCAGAATGAAAATATCATTACCCCTGTCCCTCAGCGGAGGCAACTCAATCTGGATTGTGTTTATCCTGTAAAGAAGATCTTCTCTGAACAGTCCCTCTTTAACCATGTTTTCAAGATTCCTGTTTGTTGCACAAATCAGTCGTATGTCGGTAGGTATAAGCTGATTTGATCCGATACGCGAAAACTGACGATTCTCAATAACTGCGAGAAGTTTGGCCTGAAGATGAAATGACAGGTTCCCGATTTCATCGAGAAACAAAGTTCCCTTATCTGCAATTTCAAATTTACCCTGGTGGTTTTCGCGGGCATCAGTAAATGATCCTTTCATATGTCCGAAGAGTTCGCTTTCAAAGAGGGTCTCACTAAGCGCACCCATATCAACGCTTACAAGAACTTCTTTAGCCCGGTTTGACAGACGGTGTATTTCCTGGGCAATTAATTCTTTCCCGGTACCATTTTCACCCGTTATCAGCACGTTTGCATCTGTCCTTGCAACTTTTTTTACCATGTTCATAACATTCATAAGCTGAGGCGATGAGCCGATAATGAACCTCTGGTCGCGGTTGATCTCTTTTTTGAGTTCAGTTTCTCTCTCTTTTAGATGGCTTACCTCCTGCTTTGACATATTTAACTGTATAGCCAGTTTAAGAGTTGCCAGCATTTTCTCATTATCCCATGGTTTCAGAATGAAGTCCGATGCACCGGACTTGAGAGCTCTGACAGCAGTATTAATATCTCCGTAAGCCGTTATCATAACAACGGATATTTCAGGTTTGGCTTCTTTGATCCTTTCGAGCCAGTAAATACCTTCGTTCCCGGTATTGATCCCGGCTTTAAAATTCATATCGAGAATTACCAGGTTGTAATCCTTTTTTGACAATTCAGATAGTATCTGATTAGGATTCGACAGAAGTGTTAATTCATGAAATTCAGGCGTGAGTAATATCTCGAGTGCGCTGAGGATGCTTTTGTTGTCATCAATAACGAGAATGTTTCCTTTTGCGTTTTGCATATGGCTTGATATCAAACTTTTTTCTCTTTTGTTTTATGCCCCCTTCTCCCTGGATGATTTACCTCTCCCTAAATCCCTCCCCCAAGAGGGAGGGACTTTTAACTTCTGACAAAATTGAAGCCCCCCTTGGGGGGTTTGGGGGTTAATAATACATACAAAGGTATTTCATTCCAGTACCAAAGTCAATAAACTGTAAAATAATTTTACACTAAACAGTAAAATATATTTACGATATTTAATCCATCACTTATTTACACCATTGTATATCAGGCGTATACATTTATGGCATCATTATGGTAATAAATATTTAATAACAAAAAGAGGTCAGGGAATTAATTTAGGTGTGTGTAGCTTTATAGATGACAAGGAATAAATAATAAATAATAAATAANNAAATAATTAATAATACGTAACATAAGTAAGTCAATAAATGATCCCTACATACTTTAAATTGGCATACCGGAGTTTGATCAACAAAAAGCACAATTCAATTATTTCAGTTCTGGGACTTGGAATCGGGTTAGCCACGGCAATGTTAGTTGGAGCTTATATAGTGAATGAGATTAGCTTCGACAAATTCCAGCAAAACTACAACAGCATATACAGGATAGTTAACAAAACTGGCAATTCAGCCAAACTTGACAAGGAATATATCAACTCATTGCAAAATGCATTGCCTGGTATCGATAAAGTTTGCCGGATGAATATTTTCTTTGCAATGGTTGGAAATGAAGCTAATCCCGTGAACATAGACAAGCTGGTTATTGCAGATTCTGCTTTTTTCCAGGTTTTCAGTTTCCCATTGCTTTCCGGTTCCCCAAATGATGTCCTGAATGGACCAAATAAAATAGTATTGTCACAGTCACTTGCCGCAAAATTGTTTCCCAAGGCATCGGGACTAGGTAAATTGGTTCGTATGGATATGAAAGAATACTGTACAGTTACCGGAATAATGAAGGATAGTCCGGTGAATTCAAGTATACAACCTGATGCAGTTGTGTCACTTTATACCAGGAATTTGCCTTACACCGGCGGAGATTATTGGACCAATGATGGAAATTTTCATATAGAAATGGCCCAGTTTTACATTTTATTACGAAATGAGAGAGACACAGTTCAAACACTTAAATTCCTTCGGAATACTTATAGAGAGAAATGGACAAAAGAGAATCCGAATCTTTCTTTGCAGCCTTTCTCTGATATCTATTCTACGACTGGAATAGAAGAATCAAGCAATATGATGCATAGTAATAAAAAGCTACTCTTCTTATTGCTATCTATAGGCATTGTAGTACTGATGCTTGCAATTATCAATACCTTCAATATATTGCTTTCGGAAAGCTTCGGAGAGACCAGGCGGGCCAGCATTCTTAAAAGTACAGGCGCCGAAAAGCACCATATTGTTTGGCAGGGATTGGCCACTCTTTCACTGACACTGTTTTCAGCTTTAATAGTTGCAATTGCAATCATAGATTCAGCACTTCCCTGGTTCAGTATGGAAGTTGAACGTCAGATTAATATAAATACCTTTATAAGTCTGCCTTATATAATATTTGTAACAGTTACTTTCCTTGTATTAATCATTGCCATTGGTTTTTACCCATCATTGCATTTTGCAAAATCTATTCCTATGGATCTTTTAAGGAAAAGAGGATTTAGCAACTTTTCTTTCCTTGGTATATCAAGAGCTACTCTGGTATTTCAGTTTGTCGCAGCAATTGCCCTGATAGTATCCGTAATTACTATTGTCAAAGAAACCAGATTTGTTAAAGAGCACCGACTCGGGTATAAACCTGATTATTTGTTATTTATTCCTGTACATTATTCATTCAGCAAACAAACCCTTACATTAAAACAGGAATTACTCAAGAATCCTTCCATTTTGCAGGCTACAGCATCATTTGGTGCACCAGGTAATGTATATAGAAGAAGCGATAATAAGGTTAATGAAAAGGTTATGAGTTTCTGGGAGATCAGCTGCGACGAAGATTTCTTCGCAACACTTGGCATAAAGTTAAAAGAAGGTCGTTTCTTTTTACCAAGTGAAAAGGACAGGGCTTGTATCGTCAATGAAATGTTTTATAAGAATGCAGAGTTTAAGGATCTTTCAACAGCAACTTGCAGAAATATTCCAATAGTTGGAGTTGTAGAGGATTTTAATACAGAGTCATTACATAATGAAATAAAACCAGGAGCTATCTTTTTCACTGATGAAGATCTGACATGTCTGAGTCTCAGAATTTCTTCTGAAAATGTAGATAAAACACTGGATTATATAAGTAAGGTATGGAAAAGTATGTGCCCGGATATTACTCTTAGTTATTCCTTTTACGATGACATGATCGGGAAGCAATATATACAGGAGAAACGACTGACCGGCACAATAGGTGCTTCATCTGGCATAGCCATTTTTATCAGTTGTCTGGGGTTGTACAGCATGATTCTGTTTGTGGTAAAACACCGGACTAAGGAAATAGGCATCCGTAAAATAAATGGTGCCAAAGTCTCGGAAGTGATGTTAATGCTGATTAACGACTTCGTTAAATGGGTTGCCATTGCTTTTATAATTGCTTGTCCTGTTTCCTTCTACGCAATGCACAGATGGCTTCAAAATTTTGCCTATAAAACTGAAATGAGCTGGTGGATATTTGCCATTGCAGGTGTCTCGGCAATTCTCATTGCAGTATTAACTGTGAGCTGGCAATGCTGGAGGTCAGCAACAAGGAATCCTGTGGAAGCTTTGAGATATGAATAATTAATCCGCCTTTGTTTTACCCCTCTGACTCCCCCAGGGGGGAGAACCAAACAAAGGCTTAATAATTTTTGTACTGATGAATAAATAAAAGCAAATTTTATCCAGGTCTTAAAGCCCCCCTTGGGGGGGTTGGGGGGGAAAAAGAGAAAAATGAAGAATTATTAAATAACAAAACAACACAAAAGATATGAAGTACCTTTTTAAAACAATAATCAGAAATTTCACCCATAGACCGGTAATCAATATGATAAATCTGTTGGGCTTAGCCATTAGCTTTACATTGGTAATCATTCTTTCAGTGTATTGTTATAGTGAGCTTACCACTGACAGATACCATAAGAATGGGGACCGGGTATATTTGTACCTTCCATCAGCAGACAGGATCTATACACCAGGGATTCTTAAAGAAGACATTGATCTGAAGGTGCCCGGTGTAGAATCGGCTATAAGGATCGTTGGAACCTGGGAACCGCCTGTATTTCAGACTGAAAATGGAAATCCTGTCACCTCTCGCCTGCTATTTGCAGATGAAGATTTTTTTAAATTTTTCAGCTACAATTTTATTGAGGGAAATGCACAATCCGCTCTGAAGGATCCAATGACTGTAGTGATTACAAAAAAATTATCGGAACAACTTTTCGGCAGTGAAGAATCAGTGGGGAAAGTAATAAAATTAAATAACAGCAAAGAACTTACCGTATGTGCAGTTATTGAAGAGCCTGAAAAGAATTCCTGTCTTTCCTTAAGTGCAATTTCTTCTATGGCTACCCAGAAACTTGTACAGGGCGAGAGTGGAGAATTCACCGAATGGGGATGGAGCGATTTCCAAACGTTTCTCCTGTTAAAAAATGGGATAAATCCAGCTGACGCTGGAAAAACTATTTTGAATATTATCCCGGATGATCTTAAAAAAGAGTATAAAGAGGCTCGTCTTGTTCCGTTAAATAAAGTATACTTTTCAAAATTTGCCCTTCTGGGAAATGACTTTTTAGTAACCGGAGATAAGAAGAAAGTTATGATCCTCTTAATGGTAGCTGTCATGGTACTTATTATTGCATTGGTCAATTTCTTCAATATTTCATCATCTCAATGGTTCGAAAGGATAAGGCAAACCGGGGTTTTGAAGATCATCGGGGTCGGCCAGTCAACGATACTTATGAATGTGCTCGCGGAGGCATTTATCTTTTTTCTGGCTGCTCTTCTTATTGCAGCCGATCTTGTGAACATAATTAACCCCGGAATCCGAAATTATACTGGAATACACTATAGTTCAAGCCTGACTTCTTCTCCGGGATTTATCATTACTTCGTTAGCAGGTATCCTTGTTCTAAGTGTATTTTTCAGCATAATACCTGCAGTGAGGATTTCTTCATCTAAAGCAATTGACAATCTGAAAAACACTTTAGAGCCCGTTAAATCGAGATTCTCGTTCAGTGGTATTCTAGTTACCATGCAATTTACAATAGCTATTATTTTAATTGCCTTTACGGTACTGGTACAAAAACAGGTCAGATTCGGTAGCTCTAATCTCGGTTTTAATCAGAAAAACATCATCGTCATTAAAATAACACCACAATTAGATCCGAAAAAAGAAGTATTTAAAAAGCTTCTTCTCGAAAAACCGGCAATAAAGGAAATTTCTTTTTCACAGTTTTATCCAGGGAAAGACATGTCATACAGAACAGTCCAAATGGACTTAAATGGGGATAAGAAAGAGCTGAATTTTGATTTGTTCAGTGCTGATGCAGTTTTTTTTAATATGATGGGATTAAAATTAGTTAAAGGCCGGTTATATTCAGATACTCTCTCAACAGACAAATTAAAAGTTGTGGTGAATGAAACATTCCTTCGTGAGCATAATCTTGTAAATCCTCTTGGCATTAAGTTCAGCATGAACAATCGTGAATATGAGATTATTGGAGTTGTTAAAGATTTTCATTTCAAACCTGTCAATAAATCCATTACACCACTCGCAATAAGAAATGAGTCCTATGCGTCATATTGTCTGGTAAACCTCCAGACTGCCAGCTATAAATCCCTGAATACCTTGATCAGGGATATAAAAGCTTCTGCCTCGGAGCTCTCACCATCCTTCCCAGTTGAGGTGAACTTTTTAGACCAGGCAATTCAGAATATGTATCAATCAGAACTCGAGTTCCGGCATACCTTTTCTCTCTTTGCCGGATGTGCAATCGTTATTTGTTGTCTTGGAATTTTAGCAATGTCATTATTTGCCAGTCATCGCCGGATAAAAGAGATCGGAATCCGTAAAGTAAACGGAGCCAGGATTGCAGAGATACTCGCAATGTTAAATAGTGGTTTTGTCAAATGGGTTGGGATCGCTTTTGTGATTGCTTCTCCTATTGCCTGGTATTCCATGCATAATTGGCTGCAGGGTTTTGCTTACAAAACAGAACTGAGCTGGTGGATCTTTGGTTTAGCCGGATTGATAGCTCTTTGTATTGCTTTATTAACTGTGAGCTGGCAGAGCTGGAGAGCGGCGACGAGGAACCCGGTCGAAGCTCTCCGATACGAATAGTGAGGAGAGCGGAGACACTGACCGAAGAGTCGGAGTGGAATCACTTAGGGATGAATGACATATTAAAAACTAAAACTTATTAGCATGTTATTGTATAATCTGAAATCCTCCTTAAAAAATTTAAGAAAAAACAAACTTTTTTCTATTCTTAACCTGATTGGATTTACAGTCGGTTTTACTGTTTGCATTGTATTATCATTATTCATTTTTAAGGAATTTACTGTTGACACAGGTTTTGATAACCATAAAAACATTTACAGGTTAATCGACTCGACCAGTAATAGTTCCAAAATGGATTATGATATCTCGTCTGAAATAAAGGAAAAATTTCCGGATATCACCCAGGCAGCACCTGTATATTATTCTGGTCTCAATCTTCCAATGTACATAAGATCTGTCAAAAGGACTGATTATGTACTTATTAAAGAGATGATTTCTACTAAAAATGACTTCTTCCGGATTTTTACCTTACACGTTCTTGCTGGAGATAAGGATAAACCATTTTCGGATTTGAATTCAATAGTGATTACAAGATCCACTGCAAATAAGCTATTCGGGAAAATAGATGTGCTGGGTGAGATTGTACATTTTGATAATTCTCTCGAACTCCGCGTCAGTGCTATTGTAGAAGACATGCCCGAAAACTCCAGTCTGCGGGCTGAAATTTTTTTTAATAGTGAAAATGAAAAACTGCGGTTCTCACAAACTTGCCATGGCACTGAAAAAGGTAATATTTGCTATAATCCCGTGGATCTTTATGTCCTTATTAATGAAAAAAAAGATGCTTCATTAATTCAAAAGGAGGTTAATTCAGAATTCCCCACAAACAAATCAAATACAAAAGGTGTCCTTTTTCAGCCGTTAGTTAATATTTACCTGACACAAGGTATTAAAGAGAATGATAACAGATCAGGAAGCACAGGTCTTATATATATTTTCATTTCAACTGCTTTGCTTATCCTGTTACTTTCAGTTATTAACTATATTATTTTTACATTGTCAAACTACTTCAGCACTCTGAAAATTATAGGAATAAGGATCACAAATGGCGCTAACAGCAATCAATTAAAACAATATTTCTATATTGACATAACCTTAACAGTTCTTGTTTCTTTTCTTGCAGCTCTTTACCTCGCCTCTGCTATTCTTCCATTAATTGAGAAATTACTTGACTCGAATCTGGAATTCAAATGGTTTTTTTCGTGGCAGATATCAACTCTGTTCATAACTATAATACTGATCGTAGTTATGGTATCTATGTTGGCCCCATCTTATATTATCAAACATTCCGATGTTCAGACTCTTTTCGGGAAAAAAGGATTAAAACACGGGAAAAGGTTAGGACAGAGGTTACTTACCGTTTTTCAGATTACGGTATCTATAATTCTGCTTATATGCCTGGCATTTATCCAAAAACAATTGATTTATGTAAAAACTTCTGATTTGGGATTTGATAAAGAGTTATTATTAAGGTTGGATATCCCACATGATTTTCAGAATAAACCGGCACTGAAACAGCAGATTAATAATCTTTCATTTGTAAAAAATTCTTCTTTTAGCAATGGAGGACCTGGTCTGATAAGAAATCATATGTCCGTCCCTGAAACGGAAGGTCTAATGTTTAATTGTATTTATATTGACCGTCAATTCCTTGAAACTTTTGACATTAAATTGGTTAAAGGCAGGAAGCTTTTGGATGGGGACTTTAACGAATCGTGCTACATTAATGAGAAAGCGCTTAAAATATTTGGTTGGGAAAATCTGGAAAACAGGAGATTTAACAATGGTAAAGAAAATGGATACAATATTGTCGGTGTGGTGAGAAATTTTAACATTGCCTCTCTGCATAAAGAGATTGAACCTGTTTGCCTCATATTTTCTGATCAGTATTCAATATTAAATATAAGATTACTACCGGGAAATTTAGACGAACAAATGAAAGTAATTCATGGAATATGGAAATCGATTTTGCCAGGGACTCCATTCTCTTATACATTTTTGGATGAATATTTTAATTCTCTCTACCATAAAGAAGATCAGCAGGGAAAAGCCATAGCCATGTTTTCACTTATAGCATTTATAATAACTTGTCTGGGTATGTTAGGACAGATAATGCAGGTTACAATAAATAAAACAAAAGAAATAGGTATTCGCCGGATCAATGGGGCAAAGGTTTCAGAGATTATGAGAATGCTAAATAAAGAATTCATAATTGGTGTGCTATTGGCATTTCTGATTGCGGTCCCCGTTTCAGTATTTATTATGAATAAATGGATAGAAAATTTTGCTTACAAGACCAGCATGAGCTGGTGGATATTTGCGTTGGCAGGGTTAATGGCTTTGGTAATAGCCCTGGGTACTGTGAGCTGGCAGAGCTGGAGGGCAGCAACAAGAAACCCTGTGGAGGCACTACGATATGAATAATAAACCTCCAAATCCTCGGGTTTTTACCCCCATCCCCCCAAGGGGGGCTAAAATAATGCAGGATTTAAAAGTCCCCCTTGGGGGATTTAGGGGTAAAAAAATCAAAAAAGCAAAACATAAAGAACGAAAACCAAAACAAGCAACAAGTAACTCTAAATTTAAAAATATAACTTGATTTAAATGAATGGACAGTATCTTAAAATAGCAATCAGAAGAATTTCACGAAACTACAAATCCAACTTATTGATTTTTGTGGGTCTGGTAATCGGATTAACAAGTTGCCTGGTTATATATACCAAAATAAATTATGAATTAAGCTTTGACAACTATCACACAAAAAGCAAAAATATTTATAGGGTTGTTCGTGTTACTTCAGGACTGGAATATACTAATGGCGGTTTGGAATATCGAACGGGTGTTCATTTTCCTCTTCCAGCCGCTTTTAAAAAATCAGTGCCGGAGTTACAGGATGTTGTGGCCATGTTTTATCTGTTTGGACAGAAAATAAATATTTCGTCAAGAGACAGTACAATTGAAAAATCATTTGTACTTGATGATGGCATCGTTATGACTGAACCTTCCTTTTTTAATGTCTTCGATTTCGGAAAAACAGGGATTAAATGGTTAAGAGGTGAAGGCAAACAGGTTCTGGATAAACCATTCACTGCAGTTATTACAGAAAAGACAGCTCATAAACTCTTTGCAGATGAAGATCCCATTGGTCGCGACTTGATTATTTTCAGGACAAAATTCACAATAGAGGGGGTAATTCAGGACCTTCCTGAAAATACTGATCTCCCTTTTAAGGTTTTATTGTCATTGAGAACATTTTCAGAAAAGCTAAACCCACGCTTTGGTACCGACTATGGAAGCTTATCAGACAATTTTCAATGTTATGTGGTCCTGAATAAAAGAAGCGATATAGTTTCGGTAGAAAAAAAATTCAAAGAAATTTACGCTTCAAATGCAGGAGCTGAAAGACTCGAAGGACGACAATTCAAACTACAGGCTCTTTCACGGGTCCATAAAGAGAGTCAATATGGAAATTATAACAACCGCACTGTAAGTGAGGGGTTGCTTTTAGCCCTGACTCTTATCGGTACTTTTATATTTTTAATAGCATCTTTTAATTACAGTAATTTCTTTCTTGCTGAAACATTTAAACAAAAAAAACAAATCGCCTTAAAATTAATCCTGGGCAGTAAACCCTTTTCAATCTTTCTTCAGTTTTTTACAGAGTCTATGCTTGTTATTTTCTTCGCATTGTTAGTCAGTCTGCAATTTACGATACCAATTATCAGAAACTTCTACTCATTTATTGACATTCCGCAGGGATATAAACCACCAACAGGACTATCCGATATGCTCTTTCTTTTGCTTCTTCTTTTTACAGGAAGCTTTCTTTCAGTAATATTTTCCATTTTCAATTTAAAACTCAGTTCTTTATCCTTACTCTTAAAAAGGGCTGATTCCGGCAATTCGGGAAAAGGGAACAATTTTGGAAAAGCGAGTGTAATTCTTCAGTTTGTTGTGGCACAGACAGTTATAATTGCTACTTTAATTATTATCAAACAGATATATTTTATCAATCATTCCAACCTGGGTTATAATACTGAAAATATCATATTCGCCAGACTGCCAGAAAATGCTGCTCCGAAATTAAATGCACTGGCTGCTGAACTGGTGTCTGTTCCAGCAGTAAAACAGGTCAGTTTCAGTTCCGTACATCCTGCGGAATCACAGTCATGGAGTAATTTCAGCCTATTCATAAATAACGAAAAGAAAAGCATTGATGCTGAGTTAAAATCCATTGATAGTTCTTATCTAAAATTATATTCATTTGATTTTCTGGCCGGACAAAATTTTACAATCAGCGATACTGTCAATACCATAATCGTAAACATGGAATTCTTAACAGAACTGGGAATCTTAGACCCCAATAAAGCTCTTGGTATTAAAATTGAGGGGATCGCAAAAGACGGAGCCTATATAAAAGGCGTGGTGAGAGATTTTCACTCCGGCTCTTTACATGGTAAAATAAGGCCCTGCCTTTTCTATAATAGTCCCAGGGAATTCAGTACCGTGAGTATTAAAATGTCAGCTATCGGAAACCATTCGGGAAGTATAACCGGGTTCTTGGCAGGTGATATTGAAAGACTGAGTGAAAAATGGAAAAAAATCTTTCCTGATCAGGTCCTTGAATATAATTTTTTGAGCGACACAATAGCTAATTATTATAAATCAGAACATAAGGCACTTAATCTATTCCTTCTTTTTGCTGCAATTACGATTTTTTTGTGTGTTTTGGGGATATTAGGTCTTTCATTAAGTATGAATGAGAGAAGAACCAAAGAGATTGGTCTCCGTAAAGTTAATGGTGCTAAAGTCGCAGAGGTAATCATTTTGCTTAATNNAAAACAGGACTAAGCTGGTGGATATTTGTGCTTGCAGGTGTCATAGCACTTGCAATTGCATTATTAACGGTCAGCCTGCAAAGCTGGAGGGCCGCATCGAGGAACCCGGTCGAAGCTCTGAGGTATGAGTAGTAAGGTGGAAGGCGTGAGGCGTGAGGTGGTGATGTAGAGACTAAGGGACTTAGAGACTTAGAGACTCAATAAACGATAAACGATAAACGATAATATGAATTTACTGCAGTTTAAGAACAGTTTTCGGTTTTTGATGAATAACAAAAACTACCTGTTGATCAATATAATAGGATTGAGTATCGGAATAGCCTCGTTTTTGGTTCTTTCGTTATTTATCTATAACGACCTGTCCTACAATCACTTTAACAAAAATCTTTCAAATATTTACAGGATCCGTGAAGGAGAAGGTGTTCAGACAAAGGGTCTGTTGTTGCCTAAGATGATGGAACAAATACCTGAAGTAAAAAACGGGACTCGTATATTTGACTGGGATGGATTCAGAATAAGTTATAAAGAGACAGCCGTTCCTCAGGGTATTCAGTATGTTGACACCGGTTTTTTTTCAGTCTTCTCATTTCCTTTTATCGAGGGTTCAGCGATTAACGGAGTACATGAAAAATATGGAGTTGTAATTAGTTCTGACCTGGCAAAAAAGTTTTTTGGTAAGGAGTCAGCAATAGGAAAGAAACTTCAGGTCAGATTCGACAATATATTCCTCCAGGTAAATGGAGTTGTAGACGTCCCGGTCAATTCCTCAGTAAAGTTTGATATAGTAAGTTCTTATGAAACTGGAATGGAGATTTCACCCTGGGTAAAAAATGTACACGACTGGTATAATACTTTTTCGACCACTTATGTGCTTCTGCGAGATGGAACAAGACCTGCAAGTCTTTATGATAAAATGCAAAACATTGTTAAAGAGAACTTCATCCCTGTCGGTCAAAGCAAGTCAATTTTAAATCTCCTGCCCCTCAGTGAATATCATGCTTCCCAGGAATCAAACAGGATCCTGATCATAATTTTAACAGTCATCGCTCTTGGGATTCTGGGTATTGCTATCGTAAACTTCATAAATCTGACGATAACTAATTCCTTTTCAAGAACTAAGGAAATAGGGATTAAGAAAGTGGTCGGTGCATCCAGTAGTAACTTATTTCGTCAGATAATGACTGAAGCTTTACTGGTAAGTTTTATAGCATTGCTTATCGGAACTCAAATTATGTCGTTGGCTCTTCCTTCTTTTAATAAATTGTTCGAAATTCACTTGCAGGTTCATGACGCCCAGTATAAATTTGTTTTCCCCTTTCTCGTCTCAATCTGGTTAATTGTTGGTATTTCATCAGGATTGATTCCCTCTTTATTCTGGGCACGGACTAAGCTGATTCAAATCCTTCATGGCAACCTGTTTTCTGCCAACAAGAAAGGTTCTGAACGTTATTCATTGGTTGTAGTCCAGTTTGTAATTGCAATTATTCTTTTTTCAGGAACTATCCTAATACGAAAGCAAATCAATTACATGGTTAATAAGGATCCAAAATTTGACAAAGAGAACGTCATCGTAGCAGATTTGGAAAGCTGGCAATATCCTGATTTAAAACTTGCATCACAAAAATTCAAGCTTATTTCAGAGGAGCTGAAGGCCAGTCCGTATGTTGAGTCTGTAAGCTTTTCTCAGAATATTCCCGGAACCTATGAGCAAAATTACAATACATTTTTCCCTGAAGGAGGAGGGGAACTAAACAAAATCCATCTGAGGCAGGCGTACATCGGCCGGAATTTTTTTAAAACTTATGGCATTAAAATACTAAGCGGCTCCGGATTCGATGAGGATCTGGTTTCATATAGGGGTTCTGTCGTATTGAATGAATCTGCTATGAAAAAGCTGGGTTATCATGAAGCGGATGGTCAGATCCTTCACCAGAGCACTGAAACAGGTGAAAGATTAAAGGTAGCAGGCGCAATTGAGGATTTCAGCTACCAGGGAGCGCAAAATGAGATGCAACCTCTCATTCACTTTTTCGAAGATTTTGATGACTTTGCAAACTGGAAATACCTGTCGGTAAGATCAAAGCCCGGAGCAAGTCTCAAAGTCATTGATTTGTTAAAAAAGACCTGGCAGGAAACTGAGCCTAAGTCTACCGTCAATTTCTTCTTTGCAATTGATAAACTAAATGAATATTATAAGGAATATATACAGATTAATAAAATAATTATCTGGTTCTCTGCTCTTGCGATAATATTATCCTGTTTAGGTTTGTTTGCCCTTTCATCATACTCTTTGAAACGAAAAACCAAAGAAATAGGGATCCGTAAAGTAACCGGTGCAAAGATTTTCGAAATAATGATTATGCTGAATAAAGATTTTATCAAATGGGTGGTCCTTGCTTTTTTTATTTCAACACCTATAGCATGGTTCGCACTTCATAAATGGCTTGAAAAATTTGCATATAAGACTGGACTGAGCTGGTGGGTCTTTGTGATATCAGGAATAATCGCTCTTGTAATCGCAATACTTACAGTCAGCTGGCAGAGCTGGAGGGCGGCTACAAGGAATCCGGTCGAAGCTCTCAGGTATGAGTAACAAGGTGTGAGGAGTGAGGAGTGAGGAGTGATGCGCTTGGCGTTAGGGAGGAACAGGAGAAAGGGAGAGGAGGAATTAGTATCAACGAGATACGTGAAGCAAGAAACGAAAAATAATAACCTTAATATAATGAAGAATCTCACAAAACTGATATTCCTGCTTTTCTTTCTAATTCAAAATATTGCATGCAATCGTAATCGACTAAAGACCAACGAAAAAGAACTGGCAAAAGAAATAATTACCAGGGAAAAAGAAATAGATTCGGCAGATAAAGCTGCTAATGAAAAAAAGCTGACCGATACTCTGAATCGTCATCATGGAGGGTTCCGTCTTAAAGAAAACCGTTCAGTCGATCCTGCACATCTACCTTTAATAATTGATATTGCGGATAACTTGGACAATATAAAGGATATTAACTTGTCCGATGTTGCCTCAACAATTACTTATATCCGCATAGAACCTGTACCTGATCCCACTCTTCCTGTGGATCTGAAATTCAATTATTACCTTATGGATAAATATATAATTGCGCGGAATCTATATGGAATTCATTTGTTCTCAAGAGATGGAAGATACATACGGTCAGTCGTGAAAAACCAGTATACAGGGGTTAATGTAAAAGCAGGTTCCGTAATGTTTTTTACCCACTATACAATGAAAGGTGGTGGCATGTCAATATGGGCAGAAGGGAACAACCTGTTTTATAATTACAGAAATAACATTACCGGACAGAAATACATCATGGAGTATGATTGTTCCTCTACTCAACTAATACCAGACTCCAAATTTGATCCGGAAAAACCTGATCAGATATCAGGGCTGGGAAAGATTGCAGTAGATCTGAATCATGGAAAAACTGAACCTCCAAAACCCCGTTCGCAAAATGGAATGTTTGGAGGACCAGTTGAATTTTTATTCTCGGAAAGGAGCGAATATATGCTTGACCAGCATTCATACGCTGTCCCCGTTTATGATAATAATATGATGGTAATTCTAAACAATAATGGTGATACTTTATCAACCTTTTCGATGTTGGAAAAACTGAAAAACTATACAAAAGAGTTGCAGCGGGGCACTGATTATGGTGCTCAGTATGAACATAATGGGAAATTATACTTCCGTCCTGAGTTTAATGATACGGTTTTCCAGGTGATTCCACCAAACAGGTTGCTGCCGGTATATGTATTAAAACTTGGAAATTATAAAGTTTCTAAACAACTGGGAGTTGATCCTGACTTTAATCTTACAGGCAAAATCATTCCTGGGGAATGGGCTGAAACTAAAGACTATATATTCATGATATATACAAAAGACGATTATGATTGTCAGGTCACCAGAAAGAAGAAAACAGTGAAGATCTATCATGCAATATATTCAAAGCTGAATCATCAGTTATCTGTTATCGAAAGTGACCCCTATGATTATACTCCTNNTTAAAAGGTATAGAACTGAAAAATCGGGTTATATCGGAGCAGTTTAAAGTGTCCACTGCTCCTGTGGCTAAAAAGAAAGAGCTGGAAAAGCTGGCACAGGTAGTTTTGGATAATGAAGATATATTGATGATTGTTAAATGAAAATGGATAACATGATTATTAAAGAACAATCTCCCTGTCTTTTCACCCCCCATCCCCCCCAAGGGGGGGCTAAAAGACAAAAGGATTTAAAAGACCCCTTAGTTAATTAAGGATAGAAATAGATGAGAGGAACTGAAATAATAGGTTTTTAAAACCCCCCTTGGAGGGTTTGGGGGTGAGAAAACATGGAAAGTTTGAAGTTATTTGAACTAAAATAAAAATATTGAAAAAAACGTCCTAAAGTCCCCCTTGGGGGATTTAGGGGTGAAAACTCAGGAATATGAAAAAATTATCTCTTCAGGTACTGATTTTATTCGTGTTTACGGTGCTCTTCTCCTGCCATCATAATCGTCTTAAAACCAACGAAAAAGAGCTGGCGAAAGAGATCGTTGTTCAGGAAAAGGCAAAGAAAGAAGCAGAAAAAACTGCATTGGAAAAGGAATCTTCTGAAACAAGAACCAAACCCACAGGCAGCTTCCGGAGAAAGCAGATCAGGTCAGTTGATCCTCAAAAACCTCCTGGAAAGATCGACATTATGGGAACACTTAATAATTCCCGGAAACTCAAACTTTCTGATTTAGCATCTTCTATAAAGTATGTGAAACTACAGACACCACCTGACACACTTTTACTTTACGACCTCTTTTTTTATCGCCCTGACCTGGATTCAAAAGTAAGATCCGATGGTGAACAAATTATTTTTGAGGGTTTGTTTGGATTGACACGGTTCAATATGCAGGGAGAGTACCAGGAAACTGTCTGGAAAAACAAAACAGGAATCAGGTTTTACGGGAAAGGCATGGCTTCATATGGAGGTATAGATTTCTTTGGAGTGCCATTCCATATCCCTGTTTCTCTGTCAAACGGGAATCTCTATTTTACCTTCCAGGACGGACCTTCCGGCAATGGTCAGGTAATGAAATACAAAACCGGAACCAATAAAAAACTAACAATACAAGAACAACCTGAAATACCGGGCCGTTCAATTATCCCGGGTGATACATTATTAAATATGAATCAATTTTCCGAGGATCAGTTCAGCTGCATTTATGGGATTGGGCCCGAGTCCTGGGCCCGAGTAAACGACAAATGGCAGGCAGGAAAGTCAGGTTCGTTACTTGTGACGTACAACAACAAAGGCGATACAATATGTCAGTTTACAGATTATGATCATATTGTAAATTATAGTTATGGCGAGGGAAGAAACGCGGTTGAACTTAAGAGCTATTATTACAGTGGCTTACTAACGATAAAACAGGAATACAATGATACTGTTTTCAGACTGATCCCTCCTGAAAGGTTGTTACCGGTATATATAATTGACTTCGGCAAATATAAATTCAGTTTTATGGATGGTTTCAATCCGAATTTTGATTTGTCTGATAAGTTCATGCTTAATTCACTATGTGAAACAAATAGCTTTCTATTTATCAGATATACTCAAAATTATGACTGTCCTAACACACGTAAGAAAAATGCGGTAAAGTTCTATAATGCATTATTCGATAAAAAAGAAAACAAATTATATCATCAACCCGGATCTACACTTTTGCCGGAAGGTCTGGAAAATGATCTCGATGGTGGTATGCCATTCTGGCCCGAATTTGTCACTCCCCAGGGAGAAATGATGAAGCTTGTCTCGGGTAGGGTATTTAAGGATTATTTTAACTCTGACGAATTCAAAAAAGCACCTGTTTCAGAAGAGAAAAGGCAAAAACTGATTTCAATGGCATCTGGATTAAGACCGACAGATATGATTGTGGTGATTGTAAAATGAAGATAACGCTCCAAATGCAACAATCATTTCACCCCCCATCTCCCGCTAAGCGGGACTAAAATATATTAGAAAGTTTATATATGGAAGAATTAGAAAAAACAATGTATTTCAGGGCGAAATCTGACATTTTGGAAGCAGCAAGGATTCTTCGTAAAAGCATGACAATTCCAGAAAAGTTATTGTGGGATAAACTTAAAGAAAAGCAGATCTATGGACTGCGTTTTCGCAGACAACATCCAATTGAGTTTTTTATTGCCGATTTTTATTGCCATCAAATAAGATTAGTTGTTGAAATCGATGGAGAAATTCACAATCAATAGGAAGAATATGATGATGGAAGATCAGCTGAAATGGAAAAATTTGATATTATAACTATCCGTTTTAAGAATTGGGAGGTTGAAAATGATATTGAAAATGTAATAATAAAAATAAGAAACATTGTTAATGAACGTCTTAAAAGCCCCCCCCTTGGGGGGGTTGGGGGGTAAAAGATCATGAGTAAAAATAAGAAATTAATCTCATTTCCGAAATGAACAACTTTATCAAAATTGCTTTAAGGAACCTTACAAGAAAACCGATCTATTCGATCATCACTTTCACAGGTTTCACATTTAGCATCGCGGCAAGTTTACTCATTTACCTCTGGGTGTATAATGAACTGAGCTATGAAAAGTTCCATCCGGATTATCAGCGGATCTACCGGGTTCTTACGCTCTCAAAACAGGGTGATAAAATTGTAAAATCGGCCAACTGCTATCGTCCGGTACCAAAAACGATGAAGATGGATTATCCTCAGATTGAGTATGCAACCTATATTAGCTATGATTCGGAGGACTCACCGTTACATCCAGAATCGGGTGGTGAGAAGATTGAAGCAAGAATGTGCTGGACAAACGAAGATTTCTTTAAGATTTTTGCTGGATTCAGATTTACCGAAGGTTCAGCCGAAAACGCTTTTGAGAAACCTGAAAATATTGTACTCTCTGAAAAAACTGCAAAAAAATTATTCGGAAATCAATCTGCCCTTGGCAAAGTACTTATCAGTGACAGGTTCTCTAAAGAGGTTTTTACTGTAGGCGGAGTGATTCATATTCCAGAACAAAGCCATATTGATTTTGGATATCTTGTTTCAGAAAAGAATAGCAAATATTCATTTTATTCAGATAATTGGAGTGATAATAATTGGGTTAGGGTATATATTAAATTAAGAAAAGATGCAAAGATAGATGACCAGTTCCTTTCTGCTATATCAAATCATGTAAGCAGGTATTCAAAATTTACCGATAAACTTCTGTTTCAGCCTTTGGATGATATTCACCTTCATACCGATTTCGAAACTTTTAATGAGGATAAAAACATTAGCAGTTACAAGTATGTATGGATCTTCTCAGGACTTGCTTTTCTGATCATCCTTATGGCGTCAGTTAATTTCGCGGCATTGTCCGTAGCACGTGCATCTGAGCGTTCCATTGAAATTGGAATCAGGAAAGTAAACGGAGGCAGCAGGGTCAGTATTTTCAGGCAGTTTCTGTCAGAATCAGTTTTTCAGACTTTCGCAGCGACCATTGTAGCCCTCATAGTTGTGTGGTTCATCCTGCCATGGTTTAATACTCTTTCTTCAAAGCAGCTCTCATTTAATTTCTCCACCGGATTAGTCATAAATCTTTTCATGCTGACTTTTCTTGTAGGTATTATAGCCGGAATATATCCTTCCTTTTACCTATCCTCTTTTAATCCTATTGGAATATTCAGAGGAGGTTCTATTTCAGGTTCAAAAAGTAACTTTATCAGATTGCTGGTGACTATACAGTTCACAATTGCAATATTCTTTATTATTGCAACTATTTTGTTTATCAGGCAGTTGAATTATATACACAACAAAGATTTGGGCATGGATGACAAAAATATTGTAGTCATTCCAACAGGTTTATGGTATGACAATAAAGAATTTAAAGAGGAATTATTGAGAAATCCCAGGATTATAAGTGTTTCAGCAAGTGGTTATGCACCTGTTGATTTTGCGTGGAAGTACTTTTTACCATTAAATCACCAGGGACGAATTGACAGTTTGGAGACATCATTGTTTTGGGCTGATGAAGATTTCGCAAAAACTTACAAACTGGAGGTAATAAAAGGTCAGTTTCTTCAGATGGACTACAGCGGCTACTGGAAAGAGTGGGAAAAACAAAGCAAGAGCAAAAAAGAGGGGAAAGAATATACCGTATCCATTCCAATAGTCATAAACCAAACTGCTGAAAAGATGCTGGGATTCGATGATCCGATCGGACAGCGTATTGGTAACAATATTATCGTCGGAGTGGTGAAAGATTTTCATTTCAGGCCATTGCATTATCCTATTGGACCAATGATCATGACAAATGATCCGGAGAATATTATGACAATGAATATCCGTATTGCGCCGGGGAACACCACTGAAGCTCTTAATTATATCCGTGATACTTACAGAAAGAACAGGGATAACCGAGATTTTTCATTTAACTTCTTTGAAGATTTGCTTGATGAAAAATACCAGGCAGAGACCCGGCTAAAAAATATCACAGTTGCTTTTGCATTATTGGCAATAGTAATTTCAGTACTGGGAATTCTGGGAATGGCTGTCTTTTCAATCGACAGGCGTACAAAAGAAATCGGTATCCGACGAGTTGCAGGGGCAAAAAGCTCGGAAATACTCATATTGCTTAATAAGGAATTTATAATCTGGGTTGTGGTTGCTTTTATAATTGCAACACCTGTTGCATGGTATGTGATGCATAAATGGCTGCAAAATTTTGTTTACAAAACAGAGCTAAGCTGGTGGATCTTCATGCTTGCCGGAATAATAGCTTTTGGAATTGCTTTGTTAACAGTGAGCTGGCAGAGCTGGAGAGCAGCAACGAGGAATCCGGTCGAAGCTCTCCGATACGAGTAGTGAGNNTAAAGGCCTGCCAGGGACTGATATTCAGTGGCGGATGGCTTCTTCTGATCGCTTGCTGAAAAATTTTCCAAGGTTACCCGGGAAAGATGCGCATATAGCAGCTGTACTGATACTTCTTTATCCCTATAATGGATCAATTTATACAGTGTTCATGCAACGTCCTGATTATAATGGCGTTCATGGTGGTCAAATCAGCTTCCCGGGGGGAAAGAAAGAGCCTGAAGATGAGAATGTGATTAAAACAGCTCTTCGCGAAACCTATGAAGAGACAGGCGTAGATCCGACAGCGGTAAATATTATCGGTACGCTTACCCCATTATTTATTCCGGTGAGTAATATGATTGTTACACCTGTTGTAGGCTGGGCCAATGAGAAGCCGCTTTTCAGGCATAAACCGGAAGAGGTATTGTTTCTTATTGATGCCGATCTGAAAAGACTCCTTGATCCTTCAATCGTCAAGATTAAACCTTTCGAGATAAGAGGTGAAATTCTTGACGTTAAATATTTTGATTACGAAACCAATACGATCTGGGGAGCAACAGCCATGATGCTATACGAATTACTTATCATTATCAGAAGGGGTGGTTTTTTTCTTCAGGAATGATACTCTTGTAATGCTCAAATCTTTCAAGTACCTGACTTACAAAATGCACTGATTCTGTTCCCCTGAAATATCCGTTTTTCACGACAGTATCATTATAGAATTGACGTTCAGACTTTTTCAGAAGCCAGGTTGCAACACTTCCATCCCATTTATAAGGGTTCATACCGTTTTTCTCAGCAAGTTTCATGGCATCAATAACGTGACCCGGACCAGCATTATATGCTGCCAGTATAAAACTGATTCTTTCTTTTTCATCAGTTATCCTGGGATCGAATATTGAATGAAGCCAAAGAATATAATGTATACCCGCTTTCAGATTATTTTCAGGTGATGAGGTAATATCAACACCAAAAATTTTCCCTGTTGCAGGCATGATCTGCATCAAGCCGAACGCTCCACGGTAGGATTCAACTGACGGGTCAAAATTCGATTCCTGGTATATAAGGGAGGCAAGTAATCTCCAATCCCAGTTAATGTTGGCGCTGAATTTCCTTATCATATCATCGTACCGGGATATTTTTCCCCAATTTCCGAAAGTAAGTTCATGGTTTTCCTCAACCGGGAATGACTTTAAAAGATCAAAATTAAACCCCATAGATTCACCCCTGAAAATAAAATAGTCCGTTGAATTAAAGTCAGTCACAGAAACTGATCTTTCCTTTTTCCTTATTGAATCAGTATCAAAGGAAACAATGTTTTTATTTAGATTTTTAGAAGAGTGATGATCCGAACAGGATGTGAAAACTGTTACAAGTAGCACAAATAAAATTATTGATTTTCTTATCAAAGATGTTGTATTAGGTAAACATTTGCTTTCAATATCGTTTGCAAAGATACAACATTTTTATTAATCATAAAAAGTCCATGCCAGGCCATATCGCAACATTCTGATATTCATTGGATAAGATGGAACCATTTCGTAGTTGTAACCCATCAGTTTGGCGTTAACATGATCGAACATCACAAAAATTCTCGTACGTTTTATTTTAAGATTTAAAAAGACATTAATAAAAGGATAATCACCGGCGGTCACATTATCCTGACGATAAAACCTGCCTGTTGCAGGCATATAGGCATATGGATGATATACGGTATTATAAGTTACATCAACACCAAGTTGTGTACTCAGCTTCCCACCGGTTTTTGTAAATCTTATAAGGTGTTCAAAATATCCTGCAGAACGAACTGTAACCAAAGGCAGGTCAAGTATCTCTGAATTGCTGCTTTTCTGAATAATTACATCAGATGCAAGATGAAATTTCCAGGCTCGCAGTTCGTTTTTCACTGAAGCGGAGGCTACAGAAAGCCCTCCGGAATACTGTGAAGGATAGGCTGTAGTATCAAAATCAACATAATTCTTAATTATAGCATAATTGAGTTTTAATTCAGTCTTCCTGGCAGGATATTTGAATGATGTACCCAGATCGATCCTGAACTCCTTTTTTAAATTATTATTCCATTCAAAATCGTTACCTCCCCAACGGTCGTACCAGATTGAAGGTTGCGTGTTCATCATTGAACCTGTTATCAACCATGAAGCTCTTCCTTTTTTCCAGTCAAATGATTTTGTAATTTCACCGTTCAGGTTGAAATCACCGGCTCTGTAACCTGTTGCATACAATTCTCCTGTTGCCAGCCAACCAAATTTATTTCCAATGTTGTTATATAATTTCCCGACTAAAACATAGCTGTTTTCGTGTAATACTGATGGAGCGGCAAAAAAAGGAAAGGGTGTTGGAACAATATAATAATACCTGGAGATTTCATTTCGTATTCCGGCTCCCCCCCCAAGTGTGAACTTTCTTGTTTCATCAGTTGAAAAATCAAACCTCACAGTGTTTTTGATGGTCCTTGAGTAAATGGAATCTGAAGTAACAGTTTTAGTTATGAATATAGTGTCATAAAAACCTGAAGTTGGATTAGCGTCTTTGTAGGTACGTGCATTACTTTCATATATAAAAATATGGGAAAAAGTACCACTTAATCCAAAAAATCCTGATCGTTTATGTGAGGTACTGTCCTTTTTAACTACAGGATTACCGCCGATTGTATATCTCTGTACCAGCAGAATATTGCGGTTTTTAAGATCGCTGTTCGCCTTATCGAGGTCACCCAATTTTGTAGGAACGTCGATGGTATTTGGTTGATTAAGATCTGAAATATTGATTATACCTCCGTTTTCATACGATAGCAGGTTATTTATACCTGCAGAAAAGTAAACTTTATATTTTTCTCCAGTATATGAGGAATAGAAAGTAAATGTTTTATCCTCCGATCTCTGATAATTATATTGCCCCAGACTAAAAACTATATCATAGATGAGTCCGAAATTAATAAATCTGTTTATATTCTGTGAGTGTCTGACTCTGAATGTTTGTTCTGAATTTGCAACCGNNTAATATGCATAAAGGAATTTATCAGGATCAATAATCCTGTCAAAAAAACTGAGCTGATAAAATGGAAGACCATAATTACCAAGACTTGCATTAACAGGCGAGTATTTGTCTGCTATTTTGACCCTGTTAGATAATGAAAATATCGTGTCGATGGGGATATTTACCTCTTCAGAATAATCATGTGAAAGAGTCCATTCCTTTAATACTCTTGGCTTTTTTAAAGTATCTGTTTTAAGTGTTTTTGAATATCTTGAATTTATTAAAGAATCCTGTTTTGACTTGGATGGAATTAAATTTTGTTTCTGGGCATATAAACCAGAAGAAAAGACTAGAAGGAGTACTATAGAAATGTGTCTGATCATCTGGTGCAAATATAGACATTATGAACAAAAATTAACCGCAAAGGTCTCAAAGGGTTTGCACAAAGATCACAAAGAACTGAAAGATCTTGTTTTGACTCTGTGTGCTTTGCGCCTTCTTAGTGTGCTTTGTGGTTAAAAAGGACTTTTTCAACAGCCCCTGGCATGACCATCATGTCATGATTGAATGGTTGTTAAAACCAAAGATTTAAAACTCCAGCTTTTATATTTTAAATTTAATTATAATATAATTTTAATCCACATTATCATTCAGATAAGCATTATTCTCCCTTAAAACGGGTTCGTCATTNNAGAGACAGGTTTCTTCTGACATATGCAGGCACGTCTTCAAAAGTATCAATATTCTCTTTCATTGTTTTATTTGAGAGACCTTCTCTTTTCAGGAGGTTTTGCATATGTTTTACTTTTCTCAAAGTGGCCTCTGGCTTTTCAATGATTTCATCAGTCTCTACGATTCTCCTGTTTCTGATCTCATCCATCTCATGAGTATGCTCAAGACTGAAATCAATCACCCCCTGAGATTCCTCTTCAAAATCGGTAATGATAGACTTTTTGCCCTTTTCATGTACAGAAAATACATCATCGCCTTTTTCAGGTACTATTCCGGAGGGAATTGCAGTTTTGTTTGTCAGTAATTCGACCCTGCTCGGCTTTTTAGGTTTATAAGGCTGGAAAATACTGTTCGATTCAAATCCTGTTGCAATAACTGTCACACTTATTTCTTCATTCAGGTTTTCATCTTTCGATAATCCCCTGATGATCAAAGCATCATCGGAAGCAGCATCGTACATAAAATCAGTTATTTCACCAAGTTCATCCATAGTGATCTCATGCTCGCCGCTTCCTGAGGAAATATTAATCAGAATGCTTTTTGCCCCGGTGACATCATTTGAATTCAACAATGGTGAAGCGAGTGCATTCTCAATAGCTTTTATTGCCCTGTTTTCTCCGGATGCTTTACCCATACCCATTATAGAGACTCCCGAGTTTTTCATTACAGTTTCAACATCAGCAAAATCAACATTAATATAACCTGTGACGGTAATGATCTCAGCAATTCCTTTTACTGCTGTGGTCAAAATATCATCAGCCTTTGCAAAGGCTGTGGAAACAGGTTGATTTCCATATATCTCCCGCAGCTTTTCATTATTTATCACCAGCAATGAATCGACATAATCTTTGAGTTCCGTTACGCCGTCAATTGCATGCCGGATACGCACTTTCCCTTCAGATTTGAATGGAATTGTAACAACTGCGATGGTGAGCAGTCCGGCTTCCTTGCAAGCCTTGGCAATCACCGGTGTAGCTCCGGTACCCGTACCTCCTCCCATTCCTGTTGTAATGAAAACCATTTTTGTGTTTCCGGAAAGTGCATCCATTACATCATTTATATTTTCTATAGCTGCCTGTCTGCCAATTTCCGGTTTGCTTCCTGCTCCCCTGCCTTCGGTAAGTGATTCTCCGATCTGGACTTTTATAGGAACCTGGCTTTTTAACAGAGCCTGATGGTCGGTATTACAAATCACAAAATTCACATCCTGTATACCCTTTTCAAACATGTGATTTACAGCATTGTTGCCTCCACCGCCTATTCCGAGAACTTTAATAATCGACGATCTCTCTACAGGAAGATCAAAGTTCATTATATCGTCTGACATAGCGTAGTTATTTAATTGATTATGAATAGCTTAATTTATATGTGGCTCTACTTATTTGTTATAGGTTGATCTTCAATCTCGAACATCCGAGAAAGCATGGTTTTTATTTTATCAGTGAGTGATATTTTTTCCTCTTCCTGAACAGGGGAAACAAATGTTTCTTCCTCTTCCTGCTCATGCTTTTCACCTATAAGCGATTTGGGCTTGATATATTCTTCCGAAATACCTGCATTGAATGTCTTTTTATAGGTTTCAAGATATTCAAAGCCGCGCATAATCAAACCGACACTTGTAGCATACATAGGTTGGTTAATTTCATTCTTCGCTGTTCCGGCGAGATGCTCATTCGGAAGGCCAATTCTTACATCCATGGCAGTCTTGAACTTCATCAACTGAGGAAGGTGTTTCAGCATTGCTCCTCCGCCTGTGATTACAACGCCGGCAGCAAGTTTGTCTGCATAACCCGAATTCTGTATTTCAAAATTCACAGCATCGATTATTTCTTCCATCCTGGATTGGATTATATAGGCCAGGCTTTTAAAAGATATCTCTTTAGGCTCACGTCCGCTTATACCCGGTATTGAAACAACCTTATCTTCAGGGGCAATATCCCCAAGAGCTGAACCATACTGAATTTTAAGCTGTTCCGCATGTCGCTGCAATATTGCACACCCTTCCTTAATATCTTTTGTCACCACATTCCCTCCAAAAGGTATCACTGCAGTATGACGAATAATATTATCATAATAAACAGCCACATCGGTAGTCCCTCCTCCTATATCCACGAGGACAACTCCGGCTTCTTTTTCGTCATCTGTGAGCACTGCATCAGAAGAAGCCAGTGGTTCAAGGATCATATCCTTCACAGTCAGATTTGCCTTCCTGATACATTTTTCTATATTTTTTGCTGCAGCAACCTGTCCGATCACAATATGGAAATTAGCTTCCAGCCTCCTCCCGCACATACCTATCGGGCTTTTAACTCCGGTTTCATTATCTACAATGAAATTCTGAGGTATGACGTGAATAATTTCTTCTCCGATATCGATATGAATCTTATGCATATCTTCAATCAGTTTGAAGACCTCCTCTTTTTTAATCTCATCATCATATGCTTCACGCATTATGTAGCCTCGGTTTTTCATACTTTTTATATGTTGCCCGGCTATACCGACAAAGACCTCGGAGAATAAAATACCTGATCTTTTCTGCACGTCCTCAACGGTAGTATGAATGGCGTTTACTGTCTCTTCAATATTTAGAACAACGCCTCTCTTCACACCTTTTGAAAGAGCTTTGCTAAGTCCGAGAATCTCAATTTTTCCATTCTCGTTTTTCTTACCGACAATTGCCACAATTTTTGTGGTTCCTATGTCGATGGCTGCTACATACTGTTCCTTTTTGTTCATAACTTAATAGGGTTATTTCTGATTATCTCTTTTTTTACAAACTATCTGATCTTTGAATTCAAGATTTATCGATGAATATTTATTCCAACCTACTTCAGGCAGCACCTTATCGTAGAATGCTTCAAGATTCCTGAGTTTACCTTCGTAATTTTCAGTGGTTCCAAGGTGAATCTGCTGGTTTCCGGCACGTGGGATCAGGTCAATTTCATCGTTGCCGTCTACATAGATCTGATCGATCTGGGCCGACCAGAATTTATCATCATTTATATAATTCACAAGGGGATAAATATCTTTAAGAATTGATCTTTTAATACTGGTGTCCTGAATACTAACTCCATTAAGCATGGCTGAACTGATATTCACGTTTCCCTCTATAATATGAAGTCGCGGGTTATAAAGGTTTCTTCTTCTCATAACTACCCCTTCTTCATCAACAAAATAGTCTCCGCCATCGCCAGGCATCACTCTCATGATCGGATTACGCTGTTCTACAAAAACATGGACTATTCCGTCAACTGTGATATACACTTCAGCTTTCTTTAGTTCTCTCAGCACATTGATCCTGCTTTCAATTGCCGACACCGAAACTTCCTTAACAGGTTTCCCGACGATTCTGCCTGAGTTACCATATGCCAGGTCTAAAAGCTGCCTTTTTGTAACAAAATGATAATCAGACGAATCGCTTATATCAATAACAACTCCTCCGCAGGGTCTTGAGTTTGTGGACCTTGCCATATAAACCGGTATTATAATAATATATAATACAGGGAAGATTAATAGTATCTTCAGGAGCTTCCTCATTTCTCTCTCTCCTTCTTAAGCTTTTCCTCTATAGGTTTAACAAGTGTATCGATATCACCGGCTCCAATTGTAAGAAGAACATCAAGTTTTCGTGTATCCAGCTTACCGGGGATATCCTCTTTTACCATCATCCGCTTATTACCTGACTTCATTTTATTGAAAATCAACTCGGATGTAATTCCTTCAATTGGCTTTTCACGGGCAGGATAAATTGGTAACAGTATCACTTCATCCAGTTCATCGAGTATTTTTGCAAAACCATCAGCATGGTCGCGGGTACGTGAAAAAAGATGAGGCTGAAAGATTCCCGTAATTTTCCGACCGGCAAAAAATTCTTTTACACAAGTTATACATGCCCTGATCTCTTCAGGATGATGAGCATAATCATCAACATAGGTCAGACCAGGGAAATTTATCCTTATATCGAACCTCCGACTTACTCCCCGGAAAAGCAGAACAGCTTTCCTGATTTCCTGTTCCGTTACACCGCACATCAATGCAACGGCAATAGCTGCCGTGAAATTTTCTATATTAATAATACCGGGAAACGCAAAGTGCAGATCATCAATTTTTACTGAAGGTGTTTTAATATTGAAACTATAATAGTCTTTTTCATGCTTTATACCCCACGACTGAAAATCAGCATCCTTGTCAAATCCATAGGTAAAGCATGTAACTGCTTCAGGAACAATAATTTCTTTACGTATCCTTGTGTTTACAATAAGGTTACCTCCAGGTCTGATTTTTCTGCAGAATTCATTATATGCCTTTATCATGGTGGCCTGATCTCCATAGATATCAAGATGGTCAGCATCAAGTGAAGTCACAACTGCCATAAGCGGTTTGAGACGGTGAAAGGAACGGTCAAATTCATCAGCTTCCATAACAGTATACCTGCTGTCACCCAACAGAAGATTTGAATCGTAGTTTTTTGATATCCCTCCGAGAAATGCCGTACAATCAATATGAGACTGCTTCAGCAAATGAGCTATCATCGTCGATACAGTGGTCTTGCCATGAGTACCCGCAACAGCAAGAGTGTCGGTGTTTAGTGATATTTCACCCAGGATCTCCGACCTTTTATGAATCAGGTATCCGTTACTGCGGAAAAAAGACAGAATTTTGTTTTCGGCAGGAATTGCAGGGGTGTAAACTATTATAACCTTGTTCTTCTTTTGAACATTTTTGAAAAGATCAGGAAGTACACTTAAATCATCCGTATAATTTACTGCACAACCATTTTCAATTAATGAATTGGTTAATTTGCTTTCCGATCTGTCATAACCTGCAATACTGTATCCGCCTTTGGCAAAATAAAGTGCAAGAGCGCTCATGCCGATACCGCCGATTCCAACAAAATACATTCCTTCAATATTTTTGAACTCAATCATATCACGGCAAGCTTAAGTACTTCTTTGGCAATCCTTACATCAGCATCCCTGTCAGCCATTTTCAGTATGTTCTCTGAAAGCATGTCTCTTCTGCTTTTATCTGATATCAATTTAATAGCCTCATCTACAAGAGTTTTTGAAGCTCTGCTATCTTCTATTAGCAAAGCTGCATTCCTGCTGGACAAAGCCTCCGCATTCCTGGTCTGGTGATCTTCTGCAACATTCGGAGAAGGGATCAGAATTACAGGTTTGCCAACGAGGCATAATTCAGAAATTGTTCCTGCTCCTGATCTTGAAATAATTATGTCTGCGGCAGCATAGGCATAATCCATCCGGTTAATAAACCCATGTACAGATATATTTCCACTGAATGATAAGGAAACCAGGGCCTTAACATTTTCAAAATAATATTTCCCTGTCTGCCAGAGCCATTGGCAATCAGAGTCCCTTAATACATTTAAATTTTCTGAAAGACTATTATTAATGCTTCCGGCTCCGAGTGAACCGCCCAGAACAAGTATCACCGGAAATTCTTTTTTCAGTTTGAAATAGGATAATGCCTCGTCCAGCAAACCATTAAGGTTGTCGAAATTCTGCCGGACCGGATTACCTGTTTTTATTATTTTTCCGGAAGGAAAATATTTTTCCATCCCATCATAGGCAACACAAATTGTTGAAGCTCTTTTTGCCAGGAGCTTATTTGTTACACCGGCATAACTGTTCTGTTCCTGTATGAGAGTAGGAATTCCCATCCTGCCTGCCTGCCTGAGAACCGGGCCGCTGGCATAACCGCCTACACCTACAACAACATCGGGTCCGAATTCCTTTATAACTTTTTTTGCCTTTCTGAGGCTCTTTAAAAGTTTTATCAGCACTGAGAAGTTCTTAAAAGTGAGGCTTCTATATAACCCTGCAACCGGTAAGCCTATTATTCTGTACCCTGCAGCAGGAATTTTTTCCATTTCCATTCTTCCCTCTGCACCAACAAACAGGATCTCGGTCTCAGCATCAATTTTCATCAGAGCATTGGCAATCGATATAGCCGGGAAGATATGTCCGCCTGTACCACCCCCACTGATTATGATCCGTTTATGCTTTTGCTGGTTCATATATTTTTTCTCCTTCATCAGAAATTTCTTCTTCTGGAAGTTCTTCTTTTTTTATTCTTGCATTTACTACTCTGCTTACACTCAGTATAGCGCCTATTGAAAAGCTCATTACGAGAACAGATGTTCTTCCCCAGCTTACCATCGGAAGCGTTTGCCCGGTAACCGGAAACAGACCAACGGCTACCATCATATTAAGCATTGCCTGGATGACAATCATCACAATAAGTCCCAGTACCAGAAAGGCCGGAAACGCAGTTTCACATTTTTTAGCTATAGTTATCCCTCTGAACAGCAGTATCGTATATGCCAGGATAAGCGGAATGGCTCCGAACAATAGTCCATATTCTTCTATTATTATAGCAAAAATGAAGTCAGAATTTGATTGCGGGAGCATGTTTCTCTGGGTACTTTTCCCCGGTGCTTTTCCAAATAACCCGCCTGTTGAGATTGCAATCTTAGCCTGATTTGACTGATAGTCCTTGTCTTCATTTCCCTTGCCTGAGAAAAACTGTTCAATCCTGTTTTTCCATACCTGGACCCTGTTGTCCTTTTTAACCACTGTAAGCACCATGGCAAAGAGGAGAATTGCCACGACACCTATTCCTATATATGACAGAATGAATTTGAGTGGGACCCTGCCGATGAACATTATTATCATGCTCATCCCAAATATCATTAGTGCTGTAGAAAGGTTTTCAGGCATTATGAGGCCACAGACAATCCCGATCGGGAAAATAAAATACTTTGAGACCAGCATGAAATTATTCAGTTCTTTCTGGTATTTGGCAAGGGATCGTGCCAGATATAATACGAGAGCCACTTTGGCAACATCTGACGTTTGAAGTCTGAATCCGGTTCCGGGAATGATAATCGCTCGCATTGCCTCATTTACCCTTGACCCAAAGGCAAAAGTCAATACCAGTAATCCTACTGCGCCGAGAAGAATCAATCCTGCCAGGGAAAAATAAATTCTGTAGGGAAGGTAATGAACAACCACAATTATAACCAGACTTAATACCAGCATAAAAAATTGACTCCTAAGAAAGTATGTTGTATTCCCTCCGTATTTCATAAAAGCTACACCTACTGAAGAACTATAAACAGCCAAAAGTGAATAGACCATAAAAAGAGCCACAAGACCCCATATTGCCTTGTCTCCTTTAAATGTCTTTGTAAGCCAGCCCTGTTGCATTAATTAATTGGTTAATTATAAGTTTCTGACAGCCTGTTTAAATTGACGACCCCTGTCTTCATAATTCCTGAAAAGATCAAAGCTTGCACAGGCAGGTGATAAAAGTACCGTTTCGCCTTTCCTGGCAAGGTAATATGAAGACCTTACAGCTTCCTCCATGGATGTTGTTTCCACAATAGTTGCAACCTTATCTTTAAAGGCCTCGATTATTTTCTTGTTGTTTTTTCCAAGGCAAACAATTGCTTTGACTTTCTTTTTGACTACCGGGAACAATTCTGAATAGTCATTTCCTTTATCAACGCCCCCGACAATCCATATAATATTGTTTTCCATACACTCAATAGCATACCATGTGGAATTGACATTTGTAGCTTTCGAATCGTTTATAAAATTGATACCACAGACTGTAATGACAGGTTCGAGGCGGTGTTCAACTCCCTGAAAATCAGCCAGACTTTCCCTGATAACATCCTTTCGGATATTAAGAATTTTACCTGCAATGGCTGCTGCCATTGAGTTGTAGGTGTTGTG
>PMNJ01000006.1 GCA_003162595.1 Bacteroidales bacterium
TTGTCATTTTCAAGGAATACCGGATCATTTGGTGTTGTTGTAGCCAAACCGGTATAATTTGTGTTTGACCTGTCGAAACCTCCTTTCAGTCCAAAGGAAAGCCTGCCACTGGCAAAGTGAATACGGTAAGCATAGCTGAAATAAATGCTCTGCGATTTGGTAAAGCCGAATTGCATGAACTGCGCCATCAGGCCCAGACCCACTTTGTCATTTTTCGTCGGAGCATTAAGCGAAACCGACTGAAAAACAGGAGCATCCGGTATTCCCATCCATTGCAACCTGTAGGACAAAAATGTGCTTAAAGCACCTCGTGAGCCGGCATAAGCAGGGTTTATTAAGAGGCCATTCTGAAGGTACTGGCTATAAACAGGATACCCAAGGCTGATCGAGGTAGAGTCAGGAATTGCCTGCCCGGGAACGCTTGTGAAAGCAGATAAAAAGGAAAGAAAGAATATTAATCTTATTTTATCCATTTGCTTAAAATCGTCATAAATCCTTAATAATAATCCTGCCATCAATATCTTTTAAGAACAATAAATCCGCTTAATCTGGAAACAGGTCCATTTGATTTTTTTGAAGTTATTTTCAACATGTAATAATATGTCCCCTGCGGAAGGTCAATCCCATTTGAATTTTTTCCATCCCAGTTCGTCCATGTCTGATTGTCGCGGTTAGAAGTTTTAAATACTTCTGTACCGGCTCCGTTAACAATGCTCAGATCTACATAATTATCATTCAGATATAAACCTTCAATAATAAATGTATCATTATGTGAATCACCATTTGGCGAGAAGCCCTGGGGGATGAAGTTTTTCAGTAATTCAATATTCACTGAATCCTTTAGTTTGCAGGTTCCTTTACTAACAGTCCACAAAAAGGAATTATTCCCGACAGACAGATTCTGGATAATTGTATTATAACTCGCAGGATCATTAATAGAACCGGTCCCATTGTTAAGAATATCCCAATTCCCGGTTTCTCCAGCCGGTGGCAAATGGGCTTTCATATGGTAAATTTTCTCAATGGAATAGATAATAGTATCGGGTCCCGGGTAAGGTATGGCAGGAAGTGGCAGTATAGCTATGCTCACAATATTTGAAGTATCATGGCAGCAATCTCTTAAGCCCGAATAGATATATCGTCTGTATTGTGTTGGATCAGAGATAGATGATTTTGAATATGACGAAGATGTACCATTAGTGGAAATATCTGCCCATCCTCCATTGGTAACATTCTGCAGCCATTTATATCTGTAGGTACCGTCACCACCGGAAGGTCCCGGAGTTACACTACCTATCGGAGATAATGGCAAATTCTTACAGATTGATTGGTCAGGTTCAATATTAAATCCTGATATCCCGGGAAGAACATTAACAGTCACAATATTGCTCAATGAATTACATTTACCTGAAACAACTTTAAGTTTGTAATACTCTGAGGAGGAAAGTGCCGCTTCTGTAAATGTTAAGCCAGTCGCTCCGGAAATATCAGTATATGAGCCTGTTGATGAAGAAGATACAGTCCATTGCGTAGCGTAAATGCCGTTGCCGCCCCCTAGAGGAAGGCCGATTTTCCGGATCTGGTTGGGTTTTTGTCCGCTACATATAATTGTATCAGGTCCTGAACCCAGAATAGAAATTGAATTATTTATAATTGATGGCTGTACATTTATGACTATTGAAGGGCTTGTATTTGTACAAACCGGCAATGATTTGTAAACTCCTGAGTAGACAGTGCGTCGGTACCAGGTAGAATCGAACAGTGCCGGAGACCCATAATTGCCGGTAGTATTCGTTCCAATTGCATTAGTCCATGAGGCTGTTCCACTTGGGCTTTGTTCCCACAAAAATGTATATGTCCCTGTGCCCCCTGTGGGAGAAGCAGTTACACCTGACAAAACCAAAGGGACATCTCCTGAACAGATAGTCTGGTCANNTTGTTTTTAATTTTATGAAAACGCGTCAGGAGAATCGGAACACTCTTGCTCTGACAAGTATTTAAAGGTCCTGAGAATACAACTCTTCTGAAATATCTTTTTTCATTATTCACAATTGGAAATTTCGATGTGTCAACAGAATAGGTGCTGTTTGTATTAGTGTTAATTCCTGATGCCGGACTCCATGCACTGACACTATCCTGCCATTGATAAGTATAGGAAAGATTACCTCCTCCGGGAGCAGTCGATGTAAGGATGGGGAAAATGCTCCCTTCACAAATAACCGAATCGGAACGGATGGTGGAGTTTCCTGTAATATTTGGAAGTACAGATATTGTTACAGTAGAACTATAATCAATACAACGGCCTGACTGAACAAATCGTTTGTAGTAAGTTGTTTGTACAAGAGGAGACGGATCGTAATTTTTGCTTCTTGCAACCACCTTCGAAGTGTCCCAACTGGTCGGATTAGTGAACATTTGAAGCCATAAATAACTATATATTCCATTACCGTTTGAAGGAGTTGAATTAGCAGGTACAGATCCGATAGGAAGAGGATCCTGGCCGTGACAAATAGTTGTGTCTTTGCCAATGTTGTTCGCGGTAATAGCCGGTTGCACAATCATTTTAACCGATTTACTTATATCAACCAGGGGAGTCGGTGACGAGTCAGTAATTGTTCTCCTGAAAAATACTGTGGCTGTTTCAGCAATGGCTGGTGTATAATTAGTGGGATCGGGATCATTGGCAAGAGGTATCCAGGTAACCTGATTATAGCTCTTCTCCCAAAGATACGTGTAAGGTCCGGCGCCTCCGACAGGAATAGTTCCGTTTACTTTTGTAGGAATCATGTTTGAACAGACTGAATCAATCTGATTACCAGTAAAAGAAGAGCTGATTGAGTTGAAAAGGAATCCGTTCAAAACTGCTTTAAATTCAGTCCTCAGTTCACCTGCACCACCAGCAGATGCGGTAGAAAAAGGATCATTGCCAGGCAGACCTCCGCTCAGAACTGGTGTAACATTGCCAGTGGTGTTTTTACTGACATATAGAAATCCACCTCCCCCGCCTCCACCTTCTCCAAAAGCGCCGGGATTGTCACCTCCTTTTCCTCCCAGAGCAGATAATGTCAAAGGTTTCGATCCATAACTTTGCAGTGAAAGTGCTATTGACCCACCGCCGCCGCCGCCACCGGAACCCCCATTAAGAACCGCTGTGCCGCCACTGCCTCCGTTAGCAAGTATATTACCTCCGTTACTAATTATAGTATCAGATAAAATCAGTACTATCCCTCCTCCGTTTCCGCCCGAAGGTGACAATCCTGTAAGAGATGTGGATGCACCTCCCCCTCCACCAAAAAAAATCCTGTTTATAAATAAGGGTTGTGTGGGTTGTTCTGATTTAAAGCCTCCCAAACCGCCGTATTGAGGAGCTGCACAGGTATTGTCTTCCAAGCCGCCAATCCCGCCTGCCCCATGGTTCGATCCACCGCCTCCTCCGGAAAATCTTCCGTTGCCACCTCCCCCACTGGTAAAATTTGGGCCCTGACCTTTCATATGCAATGGCGCCAAAAGAGTTCCGAAGTCATCATGAATTGCTATACCTTCACCCTTGAAACCGGCATTAGTAAAACTTCGTGCATAATAGTCAAGAATTGTTGTCGGAGCTACCACAGCGCACCTGCCGACTCCAATTGTATCCTTACCTCCGGCAAATCCGGAATTTGAAACATCAATATCTGCATTCAGTTTCAAAGTTCTTCCGATTACAAGAGCCAGAACACCTCCTTTTTTTGTAGTGCTGTTCCAAGGGTTACAAAAAAGCTTTCCTGTAATAGTGACATTGTTGTAATATGGCACTCTTACTACCTGAATATTGCCTTTTGGGTCAAATGTATTTAGTAGATTATTTCGGAAGACTATTTCATTAGTCCCGGTATTTACGGATTGAATAATCATAAATTCGTGCATGCCGGGTTGCCCTAAAACACTTTGAATGTAACCATAACCGGTAGTTGGTGTATTTATCCCGACACCTTGCATCTGAATAACTATAACGGTATCGGGTCCACTCGCACTGAAACCTGTCACATCATCAACAATAACCCGGTCACTTGCAGGAATGCTAACTACATGAGAGGAAGGTTGATTAATGTTCCCCGAAAGGTTCTTTTGAGATAACAACACAAAGCTGCTAAAACACAATATCAGCAAACATAATATAAGCCTCTTGCTATGGCGCAAAAAATTGCCGGTCATCATTCAGGTATCAGAACTGCTAATATAACTATTATCCTGAATATTTTTACAGATATATAAAAGAAGTTTGGAGTGAGCTAAAGTTTGGAGTGTCTAAAGTTGGAAAAAATGAAAATTAACATATTGATAATAACTCCAGGAACTCCAGGCATTCTAGGCACTTGGCTTCTCAACAGTGTACAGGACCGGCAATTCAAAGTAGAAAACAGATCCTTTGTCTACCTCAGATTCAAACCATATCCTGCCGTTAGCACTTTCAATATATTTCTTTGCAATTGATAATCCAAGTCCCATCCCCGACGACTTGGTTGTAAAATTAGGGGTGAAGAGATTCTTTCGCAGACTACCAGGTATTCCCGTTCCATTATCTGAAACCGATACAATAACTTTGTCACTTTTAACTTCAATATTAAACATTATCAGCCCGTCCCGTCCTGTTGGGATTGATTGTATCCCGTTCTTTATAAGATTCGAGAAGACTCCATTAAGTTGCTCTTTATCAGCATAAATAATAATTTTACTTTCATGAGGCCAATGCACGCGGAAGGCAACATTTTCAGTATTTTTAAAGAGTTCGAGGGTTATACTGATCTGTTCAAGGATGTTAACTTCCACCGGATTGCTTACCGGCATCTTGGCAAAAGCCGAAAAAGCAGAGGCGATGGAGGAGAGATTATCTATATATTCGATCTGGTTCTTTGTAAAACGATCAATCATCTTGTCAAATCCCGGAACTTTATCATTCCATGATTTAAACAGCTGCTGAATGTTTAATTTCATTGGAGTAAGAGGGTTCTTTATCTCATGTGCAATCTGTTTGGCCATCTCCCTCCAGGCATATTCTCTTTCGGAATTGGCCAGCTTATGAGTGCTCTCCTCGATCTCATCAACCATCCTGTTATACTGTTTGACAAGCTCCCCGATTTCATCGTTTCCCGCATAAGTCAGCTGTTCACTTTTTTTCCCCACTCCTACGGTAGCGAGTCCCTTACTGAGCATCGCAAGCGGTGATGTCAGTCGTTCGCTGATAAAAACAGCAAGACTCATTGTAATAATTATTAGCAACAGGGTAAAATTAATAACCGCAACGATAAGGTTTGAAATCTCCTTTGCCAGTACACTTTGCATCCTGAAATATGGCAGATTCAGATATGCAATAACTTTATTATCAGAATTGAAAAATGGTACATAGGCTGATAAATACTGAAGCTTTCCGATTTTTTCCTTCTGATAATATTCGCTTATTTTAAGATGTTCAAGGTTATATAACGCCATATTGTTTATCCTCTCACTTGTCAGGTCACGGTCAAAAATTTCCTGCCGCGAGGTAGAAATAAGAAATCCACTGAGATTATAAAGATTAATGTCGGTATTGAAAACATTGGAAAGTTTTACCAGTAATTCATTCAGTGACGAGTATCCATTACCTTTCCAGTCAGGTGAAATATACTTTTCCATCGAAAGATTACTTTCGAGCTCGATATAAACAGAATTAAGCTTTTCCTTTATATTTTCATAGTGTTTTGACTGGTACTGGCCAATTGTAATATATGCAACCACTACACCTATCAAAATAAATGAGAACAAAAGTATTCCTATATATGAGAGTTGAAGCTTCTGCCGGAAATTAAATATATTCACATTTCTTACCGCAGGTCTCCTTATCAACAGAATAATCATATTTGAAAAGAAAAGAATGAATGCAAAAAGGTATGCAAAGGAGATTATTATATCGCCTGTTGTAATATTTGGTCTTGTTAATATTACGGTAGCATTCCCATTTTTATAGAGAACATGTTTAAACCCGTCTGTTCTGAAAATCCTGTAATCTGAAAATTTATCAATGTATTCGGCATCTGTTTTATCAAAAGGAAACTCACCGGTAGTGAGAACCAGCTTACCATTGATGTATTTTGCAAAAGAATAATCTTTTAACCCTGCATATTCATGGTATTTTTTATCAAGAAGCAATTCCGAATAGCCTGGCTGGAATACGTTCACATCACTATATAGTTCAATGAATAATCCATTTGTCTTGTTATTCACTGATTTATAATAATACCTGCCCAGATAGTATGATCTCCCTCCCTGGTTATCAAGAAAATAAAAATTGGTGCCGGTAAGTCTGTGGCCATCCCGTTTCATACGGTCATCAAAAAAACTAAAGCAGTTCTGGTACTTTTCACTGCCGGAACCAATTTGCAAAGGTTGATCATTCTGGCAAAGGATAATGTTTATATAATAATTCTTCCAGAATCCGGTGAAATAATTATCCTGCAGGTAGCTTGATATTTTTTCGGAATCGTCCTTGTTGAAATATTTAACCATCATCATATTGGAGAGGACAGTATCCTTCACAACTGCAGGGTATAAATCGAGCAGAAGATGTTCGGCTTCAGGATCATTTTCAGTTGAAAAAGAGACTGCCTGAATTTTAAGATTTTCAACAGTCTTCTTCTCCGACAGGCTTGTAATAAAATAAAGAAAATAGACGCCGGAGATGATGGAAAGAATTACTGTAATACTTAACAGGCTCAAATTCCTATTTGTTGATATCCATATACTTACGACCAGAATAAAATAAAATACTATCAAAGGGATCATAGTCCCGGGCTTATTATAGAAAAAGACAGCCGGAACAATAAATGAAGTTATTATGGAAAAGATAACCGTTCCCGTACTGAATAATCTGGCACTTTGAAAGATTTTAAACAGATAGAATACCGGAACCAGCAGTAAAAGGAATATGGACGCAAACCCGGCAAAACTATACACATTCAATTCCAATACTTTATAAGTTTCAAAATTTATATTGGAGATTGAAATGAGCTGGTTGAAAATCCATTGATATAAACATAAAATCAGAGCTGCGGCAAACAGCAAAACTGAAAGGAAGAGATAATTGCCTGTCGCGTTAATCTCTTTTCGTGCCTCAACAGGAAAATAAAGGTACAGGAATGTGGAAAAAGAAGCTGCAAGAATGCTGAGCATCACAAGGTGACCCAATGACGGGATAATCTTGTTAAGAGAGAACAGGTACGGAGAAAATAGTTCGGTATGAAAAACAGACAAAGGTTTGCCGGAGAGAAGAAGAAACAGGTAGATAAGTGTATAAATCGCAAGGGCAATACCAACTCCGGACAGGCCTCTCCCCTTTCTAACAAATAATTTAACAAGTTCGAAAGAGAGGAGAATGATCAGAACAAATGCACCTGCCCACAAACATAAAGGGATATAAATAAAAGATGTATTTCCTTTGACTGCCGGGAATAAGATAGAAAAGAGGAAATTTCCTTTTTTATCAGAAACATGATATTCAGATGCGTTTTTATTGGTATTCAGATCAACATTTTCAGGAACCCCGAATTCCTTTTCAAACCCGCTTTTAATGATATTATTCTCGAAACCATAATCAGTGCGTATTCTAAGCAAGCCGATAATTCTGTCATTCCCGGCCTGAATTGTTTTGGTAAGAAACCATCCGTTTTGTAAAAAAACCAATGGTTTGTTATAGAGTGAATCAATGAATACCCTGGGTACATCAAACTCATTATCTGACCAGTAGACTAGTTTATTGTCAAGATACTCAAGCAGGCTGATCCTGTTTTTTTCTGCAGTTGTAAAAAGGTCATTTTTAGAAATAGTATCATTAAGATTTTCCGTGGCCAGAACAGGTTTCAACCCATTGAGGCAATCGTCCATGATTTTTTCTTTTGCAACCAGGTTCTTATTAAACATCCTGGTTCTGAAGCGATATTCAAAATCACTGAAATAAACTTTTTCTGCGGCAAGTGCCAGAATTATAAGTACAACGGTCAGAATGGAAAGAAATATAGGNNATGAGGGTAAGTCATCTTTGACAAAGACATTTTATAATCGGCCCTTTTATAAACCGCCTCCGAGAAGCCCCAGGGACCACCAATAATAAAAACGATCCTTTTTTTTGGAAGGAAAAACATCTTTTCCAAAGTTCCTGAAAACTCAAGTGTCCTTAACTCCTTCCCTTTTTCGTCAAGTAATATGATATAATCGTCATCAGTAACAGACTGAATAATTTTTGTTGCCTCTTTGGTCCTTTGTTCCTGAACGGGCATGTTCTTTGTATTCTTTACATCAGGAATTGTAATTATCTCAAACCCCGTATATTTTTTTATGCGATTTGAATACAGATCAACCAATTCTGAAATATGTTTATCTGTAGTCTTACCTGTTTGCAATAATGTTATTTTCATGATTAATGATGTGACTATTGTCCTTTGAAACTGGCGGTCACTCTTTTACAAAAATATAATTAATAACCCGTGCGTGCAATTCTATTTCTGTGGTTTCAGATTCGTTAGATAAAGAAATGACCCATCGGTCATGTCAATTTCAGGTACCAACATATTTTTGAAACCTTATAAGTACCTTCTTCGTATTATACTTGTGCTGAAAAAAGTATTTTTTGGAGGTGCTCTTAGCTGATTTTAGTTAAATTTGTCATTTAATGATAATGAAAGTCAACAAAAAAAGTGATATCAAATGAAATTCATAAAGGTTTTTACAATTATTGCACTCACGATTATTTGCTTTTCACTCAGAGCGCAGGATCAGGGGAAAATACCAGGAGGAATTTCAATAGCTCTCAAAGCTGGGAATGCTGCAGAGTTATCAAAGTACATGAACTCTACCATTGAACTTCTTCTTCTGGATAAAGAGGATTTCTACAAAAAAAATGTAGCTGAAACCATACTCAAAGACTTCTTTGCGGAATACCATGCTAAAGATTTCACCATCCGTCATCAGGGTGCCAAAAATGATGCTCAATATGCCATAGGAAATCTTAAGACAGAGAAAGGAGATTTCCGTGTTTATTTCCTGCTCAAGAAAGTTGATCAGGAATTGCTAATTCATCAGATACGCATTGAATCTGACAATGGAAAATAGAATTCTGAGGGAATTCATTCTAAGAAGCCT
>PMNJ01000084.1 GCA_003162595.1 Bacteroidales bacterium
TTAACAATAATGTTAGTTTTATAATTAAGAACACGTTGATAGATAATATTTTCAAAGTATTCGATACCTTTATTCTGTAACCCTACCGTGTTAAGCATTCCTGATGGTGTCTCAGCCATTCTTGGATAGGGATTGCCTTCTCTTGGTTCAATTGTGGTTCCCTTAAGAACAATTCCTCCGAGTTTAGAAACATCAAGAAAATCATCAAACTCCGATCCGTATCCGAAAGTACCAGAGGCTGTCAGCACCGGATTCTTGAAATGTAAATCGCCGATTGAAAAACCTAGGTTCACCATTTTAAATCATTTATATTGAAAACCGGTCCGTCTACACAAGTGCAGAGATTGCCTTTAACCGTATCAACAATACAGCATAGACAGACTCCTATTCCACATGCCATGAGGTTTTCGAGCGACACTTCACAACTTATATTTCTTTTTTTGCTGTAACTTGCTATGGCCTTCATCATTGCCTCCGGACCGCAGCAATAAATCCTGTTATATTGATGAGTTGAAAAAACTGTATGACTTGTCACATATCCTTTTTCTCCCATTGAGCCATCTTCAGTTGCAACAAATACCGGCCCTGTTTTACGATATTCTTCAAATTCAATTATCCTTTCACTGTTCCTGAATCCAAGAAGAATATCAGGAATATTACCATTTGATTTTAAGCATTTTGCAAGAAATAACAACGGGGCTATTCCGCAACCACCGCCAACAAGAAGTACCTTCTCATTTTCAAAAGGTAAGGAGAACGAATTGCCTAAAGGATAAATAAGATTCAGAATATCCCCATTTCCAAGTTCCGATAGCGTTTTTGTACCTTTTCCTGCAACCTGAATCAGAATTTTAAACGTGTTTTTCTCATAATCAACATCATGAATTGATATAGGTCTGCGCAGAAATGTTTCGGGACTACCATCTACCCTTACCTGTGCAAACTGACCAGGCTTAAAGTCAGAAATTTTAGTATGTCCAAGTAATTCGAGAACAAAAAAATCTCTATTAAGTCGCTTATTACCAATTACTTTTAGATCTTCGATACGCTTTGCCATTCAAAATGCGTTTATGACAAAGATAATTTTAATGAATGATTTCAAAAAATATAAACATAGGATATTTTTAGATATCTGAAATCATATTGAAAACATCGTCAGCGCGGAAAAAACTCTTTGAAACTGTTATTTTCATAGAACCAGACGATTTTAATAACGTCGGAAGCTGATTTTTCAACAGGTATAGCATGATCACCTGGTTTATCGCTTTTCACTATATCCTTAAATTCTATATCAGGACGGATTTGTTCAGTTTCAGGTTGCATTTTCTCGCTTCCCCGGTCTTTCTCTGTTTCATATTCAAACAGATTTTGCATTTTGGCATCTTTATACATCGATCCTTTTCCAAATAACAGCCAGTCTGTTGAGATGAACTGATATTTTTCAAGCATTTTCAAGACAAAATCAAGACTCGGATTGTTCCTTCCTGAAAGTATATGGGAGATACCTGAAGCCTGAACGCCAATATCCTCGGCTAATTGTGCAGAAGATTTGTTTTCAGTCCTTAGAAATTCAAGCAGACGCTCTTTCATTGTATTAATAATTAGTATTACAAATGTAAATATTATATATATTCCATTTGTAATCTTTATGAATTACATTTGTAAATACACCGAATTGCATTACAAATTATAGATTTCATTATAATTATATATGCCTGATTATATGTTATTTAATAAATAAATCTATTTGAAGTAATACAATAGTTTAGTTATTTAATATCATAGTATACAGTATTTTAACTTATATTTCTAAATATTTTTCGTGTTTAAGTCAAGATTAGTAGATGAAATAAGTACTATTTACTAAAGCTAACCTAGTTTATACTATTGATTTATTGGATATTATAAAGAACATCATAATCAAAGCTATATTATTTAACTCTGTAATCATAAATGGCTAAAATATTAGTTACATATGTGAATAAAACAATATCTGTCTGGAGTTACAGATGTAATGTTAGGTGCTTTTAAATAAAACTAGTAACACTTTGAGTGTAATTGAGAATTCCAGAGAGTTTTTAAAATATGAATAAATTGGGTCTGACTTAAACAATCGAATATTTTGGATCGTAGTCCATGTCAGGGCTGAATATTCAAATCTGAAAGAGTTGAGTTTTTAATCAGATAAAGAAAAGGAAATGTATTGTTCTTGTTTTTTAAAAATTATTATCAGAAATATCACGGTGCTCTGCACCTCCTATTTCACTTGAAACTGTTTTCTACAAATATTTCGGTGCTACGCACCTTTTAACTGTTTTCACAAATATTGCAGAGCTACGCACGCTTTAACTGTTTTCAAAAATATTTCGGTGCTACGCACCTTTTGTCTACAAATGCAAAGAGGTAGAGCTGCGTTTTATTTGTAGATTCCATTAACATTGTTAAACTACGTACCTTGAAGCAATAAAAGCAAAGCGGCAGAGCCGCGTAATATTTGTAGCAATGCAATTGTGAAAGGAAATCCGAGGTGCAGAGCACCGTAATATTATGAGCTCACTAAATTCCAATAAGAGTGCGATTTAGCTGAAGACAAATCATATGCAGAAATTAGTTGCTATTCCGGTTTGAAATTTCTGGCCGCTGTTTCATCAAATTCATTCTCAGACCTCGCTATTACAGCTGTTGCAAGGCAATTCCCTATGACATTGACCGATGTACGTGCCATATCCATTAAAACATCGATTCCAAGAATAATAAAAACCGGTTCTACCGGTAAACCGAAACTAGCAACTGTTCCGAGAAGAATCACCAGGGCCGCTCTTGACACACCAGCCACACCTTTACTGGTAAGCATCAGTGTAAAACAGATAATAACCTGTTTTACAATTGGAAGATCAATGCCTGCAGCCTGTGCAACAAAAATTGATGCAAGGGACAGATACAGGGTTGTACCATCGAGGTTAAAACTGTAGCCAGTCGGAATAACGAAGGCCACAATTTTTCTTGGAATTCCGAACCTCTCCATAGATACCATTGCAGATGGCAGTGCTGATTCTGAATTTGAGGTCGCGAATGCAATTGTTGCCGGTTCGGAGACAGCCTTAATAAATGGTTTGACAGGTATTCTGAAAATCAAAGCCACCGGAAGCAGAACAAAACCAAGGAATACAAACAAAGCTACATATAAAGTAGCCAGGAGTTTAAACAGATTATATAAAATATCGAGTCCCATATGCCCAACTGTATAAGCAATAGCTGCAAATACTGCAACAGGAGCGTAGTACATTATTATATTGGTGAACTTAAACATTACTTCTGCAAGGCTTTCGCTAAACCGGATCATGGGAGCTCTGTATTTCTCTTTAACCATAGCTACGGCAATCCCGAAAATAATACTGAATATTACAATCTGGAGTACCTGTCCTTCGAAAATTGATTTCGCAATATTCTCCGGAAAGATATGAAGTATAAAATCGCCTGCAGTCTGGGCTTTAATTGCGGCAATTGCCGGTGTTTCAGGGTTTGGAGGCAGCACAACTCCCACTCCCGCTTTTCCAATATTTATTGCCAGAAGCCCGATAAATAAGGCAAGTGTGGATACTATTTCAAAATACAGAAGCGATTTCCATCCCATCCTTCCAATCTGCTTAATATCTGCATGTCCGGCGATACCAACCACAAGAGTCGAAAAGAGCAGTGGAGCAATGATTGTTTTTATCATCCTGAGAAAGATATCGCTCAGCACCTGAAGTTTTTTAGCAACTTCAGGGATATCATATCCGAATTCTGCCCCGGCAACCATACATACCAGAATCCAGGTTGTCAGAGATCTCTTTCTCAGAGCATAAACAAACAGGAGACAAACTGTTATAATTCTAAATATCAGCAAAATAACAGGAGAAATCTCAAGTATATTATTGACTTTTACAACAATCAGAACCAGTGTAAAACTAATGATTCCAAGAAGCAAATAAGGGAATAGTTTCCAGCCTTTTTGCATTAATTATCTTTATTATGCAAACTGAATTACTGCTTACGAAGATCAGCCACAACCACCTGAACAATCTGCATGTTCTTTACTGTTGCATCCCAAACAGGACTTCATTGTCTCAGCCAATTCACGTTCAGTGGCCTCACTGACTTCAATAATTTTACCCGAAAAAAACAGTTCAAGACCAGCCAAAGGATGATTGAAATCCATTCTTACATACGTATCAGTAATTTCATTAATAATTCCGGTAAGAGGATTCCCGTCTGAATCCGTCATAGGGACCTCATTTCCAACCCTGCATATGTCTTCATTTATTTTTCCATTGGTTTCAAAAACGCCAACAGGAACATTTATTATCATTTCTTCCCTCTTGTCTCCATAAGCCATTTCAGAATTCAAAGTAAACCTGAAATTATCTCCTGTTTTCAATAAACCGATATTTGATTCAAAAACCGGCAACAGCCTTCCCGTTCCATATATAAATGTTAATGGCCTGGACTCATCCAGCGCCTCAATAATTCTTCCGTTTGAATCATTTTCTCTCAGCTCATAAATCAGAGAGACCATTTTATTAATTTCAATTTTCATCTGAGCAATATTTCTAAAGGTTCAAATATAATCCAATTTGCCGGCCGGAGAATCAGACAATAAAGATTTTCAGGATAATTATTAAAAAAATCCTGCCAGGATGGAAGTGTGTTCAAAAATTTTCAGTAAATAAAACTGATCCTTATTTCCGGATTAGAATAGAGACTATAAGGATTATCTAATGGCCATAAAACCATAAAATCAATTGTTGATCTCCTTCCTAAATGCTGACTGATGCCTCCGCCAACAAGAATGGTATTTAAGTAAAATCTTTCAGATGTGAAGGGATTAGGCCACTTCCAAAAGTATGAATTAAGACTAAGCAATTCATCTTCCCCGTGAAGAAAAATTCCTGTATGCCCCCCTACCGGAATGACAGAACTAAGATCCTGAACTACTGCAAGTTGAACATATCCTTTCGCTCCATAGATAGCTGTTGCAGAAGTAGGGTCTTTATAGTACCTGTAAGTAGGACCGATTGCCACTGCCAACCGGGGTAAAACCCAGTATCCAATAACTGGAGAAACCTGAATATCAGTTATCGTTCCAAACTGTAATCCGAGATTTCCTCCATAGAAAAGTCTGTCTTTAAAAGATGGCACTCCATTATTATCCTTCTGATCAAAGGGGAATTTTTCTTCCTTTGCATCTTGCCCTGATATTATTGAAAATGAAATAAATAAGAGTATACTTATCAAAAAGAGGGTCCGCAAATGACGGATTATTGCAGTCTTAATATTATTGAGTACCATTTTTATAAATTTGTTACTTTAAGAGTGAACTATACAAATAAACGAAAAAATGCTTTTATTAATATGTAAAGCACTCAATCTTTTTGCACTGCCTGGAATATGTGTGAAGTCAGAAGTCAGAAGACGGAAGACAGAAGCAGTAAGAACAATTGATTAAGGATTTAATATTGCGGAATACGGATTTCTTACTTCTGACTTCTGACTCCGGACTTCCGACTTCCAGATTACTTCTCAATCTTTTCAAACGAAGCAACCAGTCCTTTAATAAGGGAGGAGCTGAAACCATTATGCTCCATCTCATTTAATCCTACTATTGTACATCCCTTTGGGGTGGTCACTTTATCGATCTCAAATTCCGGATGTTGATGTCTTTCTATTAATAATTCTGCAGCTCCTTTTACTGTTTGGTTTACAATGACACTAGCAGTAGCCGCATCAAACCCGATCTGAATACCTCCCTGAATCATTGCCCTGATAAACCTGAGAACATATGCTATGCCGCAAGCTCCTAAAATAGTCGCTGATTCCATCAGATCCTCGTCAATGACCATTGTGGTTCCAATTAAATCAAACAGAAACTTCACTGATTCAATCTCTTTGTGTTTAGCTCCGTCATGACATATACACGTAACCGATTTGCCGACACTGGCTGATATATTTGGCATTGCCCTGAAAACCGTTACACTTGTGCCGATTACATCCTGAATCTTACTGATAGTCACGCCTGTAGTTACAGATATGAGAAGTTGTCTTCCGGGATTGAGGTGTTTCCTCAGTTCTTCAAGAACACTTACGATATTATAGGGTTTTACAGCAATAATTATAAGATCGGATTCCTTTATGGCTTCTATATTATCAGACATTATTCTTACCCCGGTTTTGTTAAGGTGAGCAAGCTCTTCGATATTTCTTCTCGTCACAGTAATGTTTCTTGCAGGAACTGTCTGCTCTTTCAGCAACCCCTGTAATAAAGAAATACNNATATTTCCGCATCCTATTATTGAAACTCTGTTGTTTATCATTTCCATGTAAATTATTTCTTTTTTAATATCTCAATAAATGTTTAGCGCAAATCTCATGTTTTCATATTAACAAATATTTGCTAAATTATTATATAAATGTTCGCAAATATAAGATTATTAGTTTAAGTATGACATAATAATCGGCCGTTTAGATTAATATTTTATATCTTCAATTTTTCCCTGGCACTGCTGATGTAATGGGTAAATAAATTGATTTATAACCAGCTTTGGATTTTATTTTCGTGATTATCGGGAGTTAATTTAATTAAATATCTTTAGTAATAATTTTAGGCTCATAACTGAATTAAGTTATAAAGTAATAAAATGAATATAATTGTTAATGGAGGAACAAGAGGTATCGGCAAGGAGATAGTAAATATCCTTGCGCAAGATATTAGCAATCAAATTTTTATTACAGGAAGAAATGAAAAGGTTTTAAAAAGTCTTTCAGACAGATATAAGAATGTTAAATCGTTTCCTTTAGATATGTCGCTTTTTGACATTCAGAATGAGAAGTTCATAGCGGCAGTTTCCAAACATTTTGGAAGAGTTGACATTCTCATTAATATCGCAGGATACCTTATTGCTAAAGATTTCCTTCAGATGACAAATGATGAAGCCAGGCTGATGATGGAAACAAACTTTTTCGGACCTGCTTCGCTGATAAGAGTATTAAAACCAATAATGTCGTCAGGATCCCATATAGTTAATATCTCTAGTATGGGAGGTTTCCAGGGGAGTGCCAAGTATAAGGAGCTCTCCTACTATAGCGCATCAAAAGCTGCATTAGCCTGTCTTACAGAGTGTTTAGCAAATGAATTCACAGAGTACGGTATTAGCATAAACTGCCTGGCCCTCGGGGCAGTCCAGACAGAGATGCTTGAAGAAGCATTCCCCGGTTACAAAGCTCCTGTTGATGCAAAACAAATGGCTGAATTTATTGCTGGTTTTGCTTTGACCGGGCATAAGTTTTTTAATGGGAAGATATTGCCGGTTGCGATTAATAATCCTTGATCTCGATTTTGCCATCCAATGCCAATAGTCCATTAAAGGCAAGCGCTTTCAGTTCATCCTCACCTGGATAGACAACGACATTCGCTATAAAACTGACCATAGACCTGATATCATTGATATTAGTATCCTGATATGCCATACCTCCGGTAAGAATGATAGCGTCGACTTTCCCGTTTAATACAGCTGCCATTGCTCCTATCTCTTTTCCTATCTGGTAAGATGCAGCTTTTCTGATGAGAATAGCTTTCTTATCGCCTTCTTCGGCCATCTTACATACCTCAATAAAATTATTGGTGCCGAGATATGCTACCATCCCTCCTTTTCCTGTAATCATCTCCTTAAGCTCAGCATATGAAAATCTTCCACTGAAACAAAGGTCGACTAACTGCCTGGAGGGCAGACCGCCTGAGCGTTCCGGCGAGAAAGGACCATCGCCATTCAATGCATTATTCACATCAATTACCCTTCCATTTTTATGGGCCCCGACACTCACACCTCCACCCATATGCGCAACAACGAGGTTTAGATTTTCATATTTCTTTCCAATGGAAGTCGCATAAATGCGGGCAACTGCTTTTTGGTTCAGTGCATGAAAAATAGATTTTCTTTCAATTTCAGGATGTCCGGATATTCTGGCAATTGACTGTAGTTCATCTACAACCACAGGATCAACAATGAACGCCGAGGCACAACATAAAGAAGATGCAATATCATCAGCAATAAGTCCGCCTAAATTGCTTGCATGCTGACCTGAAACCCCATCTGCCAAATCATCCTTCATCCTTTGATTGACTTTATAGACACCTGATTCAATGGGTTTTATCAGACCACCTCGACCAACTACCGCGGCGATCCTTTCAAGTTTCGTTTTTCGTTCCGTCAATTCATTCATTATCAGATTTCTTCTGAAATGGAACTGATCGGTAATTTTTTCAAACTTCTTCAATTCATCAGAAGAATGTCGCAGAGTCTTTTCAAAAACTAATTTTTCTTCTTCAAAGAGAGAAAATTTGGTTGATGTAGATCCCGGATTGATTGCCAGAATTAGTCGGTTTATCATAAATCAGATTGGTTTCCGGTTGTTCTTTCAGACATTATGCCATCAGGCATGACAGAACTATACAGTAATACTTGGATAATTCGCTTTCACTTCTCGACATCACAACGACAGGTTTTTCCGTTCCCCTTATCAGTCCGGCCAATTCACTTTTGGCAAAGAGCATAAGCCCCTTATAGAACGGATTACTCGATTCCAACGAGGGAAAGAGGAGGATATCAGCATCGCCATTAACAGGGGAATCAACTCCTTTGATTTCAATACTTTTTTTATCGCATGCAAGGAATATGTCCAATGGGCCATCCATAACACAATTTTTTATCTGATTGCGGTCGGCCATTTTACACATTATTGAGTAATCAACAGAATTCTCAAAATGGCGGTTCATCTTTTCAGAGGCACCAATAAGAGCAATTTTGGGCTTTTTAATACCAAACTTCTGTGCCATCTCAATTGCATACCGGGCCATGGCGACCTTCTGATCAAGGTTAGGAAAGGGAATAACTGCAGTATCGGTAATAAACAGAAGTTTATGATATGCAGGTATTTGCATTGCACATACATAGCTCAGGACAGAATCCGGGAGCATCAATCCCTTTTCTTTATCCATTACAGTTTTGAGGAATTTATCTGTCCCTACAAGACCTTTCATTACAATATCTGCCTCCCCGGTTTTTGCCAATCTTACGGCTTCGGAAGATGCCTGGCTCTCATTATCTGATTCAACCAGTGTGAAGATCTTGTCATCAATCCCCGCAGCTTTGCATGTTTTTCTGATTTCGGAAAGTTTTCCGATAAGAATAGCTTCAATAATACCCTTTTTAACCGCTTTATTGATTGCACAAATGGTATTCGTATCCTGTGCCCAGGCAACAGCAACATAATGCTTCTTTTTAAGTGCAAGCACCTTTTCCTCCATCTGTTCCAGGGTCCTGATCATAATCTTTCTATCTGCTTGCGGCTGCAGCTAAAAGTATGCTGTCGAATTTTGCCTGTTCCGAATCTGATCTTGAAGTCAGCACTATCGGCACCATGGCTCCCAGAATTATTGATGCTACTTTAGCTTTAGCAAAGAAAACCAATGACTTGTATAATACATTGCCCACTTCAATATCAGGCATCAGCAAAAGATCAGTATCGCCGGCTACTTCACTTTTGATCCCCTTAAGTTGCGCACTCTCAAGACTTACGGCATTATCGAATGCGAGAGGACCGTCAATAATGCAATTTTTTATCTGATCGCGTTGATTCATTTTTGAGAGAAGGGCTGCATCGAGAGTGGCCTGCATATTCTCATTAACCATTTCTACAGCGCCAAGAACAGCAACCTTTGGCATTTTATAACCGAGACGGTTAAGACAAGCAACGGAATTGTTGACGATGGCTATTTTGTCATGAAGAGTCGGCGCAATATTCATGGCTACGTCGGTAACAGCAATCACTTTTTTATAGGTATCCACTTCAAAAAGTGCAAAATGCGACAACAGATTACCGGTTCTCAGTCCCCACTCCTTATTAAGAACGCATTTAAGTACAGTGGAAGATCCGATCTTTCCCTTCATCAGTATATCTGCTTGTCCGCTGCTAACCATTCTTACAGCAGTCTCGACAGATTTCTCAGCATTGGGTTCATGAACTATTCTGACCCCAGTAATATCATAATTATTTGACTTACAAATATTTTCAATTTCCTCTTTATCCCCGACAAGAACTGGTTCAATAATGTTGTCTTTCCACGCTTTTATAATTGCACCTAATGAATGTTGATCCTGTGCAGGTGCAAGAACGAGTTTTTTTCTGGGTCCGCCTTCAACGAGACGTTTCAGGTCATTCATATTTTTTAACACCATAGAATCAGGTTTTTAAATTATTATCTAAACTTTGTGATGTTCAACAATCTCGCGGGTTTCAGATGCTATAACAAATTCTTCATTTGTCGGAACTACCATAACAGTTACCTTGGACTCTTTCTTGCTGATAACCAACTCCTTGCCATGAGCTCCAGCATTCGCATTCCGGTCAAATATGAGACCCATAAATTCAAGGTCTTTACAAATATTCTCCCGGGTTTCTGATGCGTTTTCACCGATTCCACCAGTAAAAATCAGAAGATCCACGCCTCCCATAGCGGCAGCATAAGCTCCGATATACTTTTTCACACGGTAGTCATACATTCTAAGAGCCAGTATGGCACGCTCTTCGCCCTCTTCAGCCGCTGATTCGACCTCTCTCATATCGGATGAGATACCTGATATACCCAAAACGCCACTATGCTTATTAAGGAGCGTATTCAGGGAAGAATAATCTATTTCTTCCTTTTCCATTATTAAAGTGAGCGCTCCTGCGTCAACATCGCCCGATCTGGTACCCATAATTAGTCCTTCAACAGGTGTGAGTCCCATTGAAGTATCAAGTGATTTGCCATCTTTTATGGCAGTGATCGATGCACCATTACCAAGATGGCATGTAATGATTTTTTGCGTGCTATAGCCCAGGTTTAGAATTTCGCAAGCTCTTTTGGAAACATAGCTGTGACTGGTTCCATGAAAACCATAACGCCTGATCCCATATTTTTTGTAGAGTGAATAAGGAAGGGCATACATGAAGGTATAATCAGGCATTGTCTGATGAAATGAAGTATCAAAAACGCCAACCTGCGGCACATTGGGAAGAACTGTTTTCATTGCATAAATTCCTTTAAGATTGGCAGGGTTATGCAGAGGAGCAAGGTCCGAACAATCTTCAACTCCTTTAATAGTCACATCATCGAGATAACAGCTTCCCTTGAAAGTCTCACCACCATGTACAAGACGATGACCGATAGCATCTATTTCGTTCAGATTTTTTATCACTCCCCTTTTTTTACTTACCATTAAACCAAGCAGATACTCAATACCTGTCTGATGATCAAGTATCTCACCATCAAGTTTTACTTTATCGCCGTCAAATCTTTCGTTTTTCAGGAATGATCCTTTTAATCCGATTTTCTCAACTATTCCCTTTGCCAGAACCACTTCCGAGGTCATATCGAAAAGCTGATATTTGATTGAAGAACTACCGCAGTTAAGAACTAATATTTTCATTATGGAGATGTTTTTTAATAAAAGTAATTATAAGAGGAATGGCGTATTTACTCGCCTATAAAGGAATTCTTAGTAACCTTCACCCCATCTTTATTATATTCGTAAAATCCTCTGCCTGTACGTCTTCCCCACTGGTTGGCCCTGACAAGCCTTTTAAGAAGAGGAGAAGATTTGTATTTCAGGTCCCCAAATTCATCATACAGGTTTTCACACCACCTGAGTATTTTATCAAGACCGATCTTATCAGCCATCTCAAAAGGTCCCAATGGAAGACCAAACCCGACTTTCATTGTAAGATCGATATCCTCCATTGTTCCGACACCTTCCATCAGGATTTCACAAGCTTCATTAATAAAAGGAACAATCAGCCTGGTGCTGATTATACCAGGAGATTCTTTTACCGGAACTACCTTCTTGCCTATTAAATGGGCAAATTTCATCGTATTCTCATAAGCTTCCTGTGATGTGTAAAGACCTTTGACAATTTCCACAATCCTGGCATCTGCTTCTGGAGTAAGAAAATGGAAACTCACACAACGGTCCTTATGGATGAGATCAGCAGTTAATTCAGTAATAACCTGTGTTGAGGAATTTGTTGCAATTATTGTATCTCTGCCTACATAAGATTCAATTTTCTTTAATATTTCCGCACGCACATTATGGCTATGTTCCCTGACCGATGATTTGATAGCTTCAATTACAATATCGCATCCTTTGAAATCTGTATAGTCGATGGTACCCTTTATACGTGATAATATTCCAAGTTTTTCGGAATTGGTCATACCCCACCGTTCAATCATACGGTCAAGTTCTTTTGCCAGATCAACAAATGCCTGATCTATCTTTTGTTGATTCAGGTCAAGTATGATCACATCCAATCCCCTGGAACTTACCATCCGGGCGATATTCTGTCCAACGGAACCTGCACCTACTATTCCAACCCGTGAGAATAAGGTTTTTAGCTTATTATCCTTTGATAGTCCGTAATCCTCCAGCCGTTCATTATTTTCTGCCATACCTGTATTATTAAAATATGATGTTACTTATTTAAGTTAATATGAGTTACTCTGGATTCAATTCTGTTTTTTCAGACCGGCTGCCTGATTTGATGCTATTGCTATCATACTTACGATATCATTTACCGAACAACCGCGCGAAAGATCATTAATCGGAGCGGCCATTCCCTGCAAAATTGGTCCTATTGCTTCCGCGTGAGCAAGTCGTTGAACAAGCTTATAGGCGATATTCCCTGAATTCAGATCCGGAAATATCAAGACATTTGCTCTTCCTGCAATGGGGCTACCCGGGGCTTTACTTTTACCAATAGCCTCTATAAGTGCGGCATCAGCCTGAAGTTCACCATCTATCTGAAGATCAGGAGCCATCTCTTTCGCAATTCTTGTGGCATTAACAACTTTATCTATCATCTCATTCTTAGCGCTCCCTTTGGTTGAAAAGCTGAGCATGGCAATTCTTGGTTCAAATCCGGCAATTGCCCTTGCTGTATGTGCAGATGCAATTGCAATTTCTGCAAGTTCTTTTTCATTCGGATTTGGATGAACTGCACCGTCGGCAAATATAATAACACCATCTTCACCGAAATTTTTATCAGGAAGGATCATTATAAACGCTCCTGAGACTACTGAAATTCCGGGAGCTGTCTTAACATAATGGAATGCAGGTCTCAGCACATCACCCGTGGCATGATCTGCTCCTGAAACTTCACCATCAGCATCACCGTTCTTAATCATAAGCACGCCAAGATAAAGCGGGTCTTCAATAAGTTTTGAAGCTTCTTCCTTAGTCATCCCTTTGCTTTTCCTTAGTTCAACCATCAAATTTATATAGTGATCTTTCTTTTCGTGCGATTTTGGATTTATAATGACAGCTTTTGAAATGTTCTTTAATCCAAGTTTCCCGGCATGTGAATTTATCTCTGACGGATCTCCTATCAGTATTATTCGTGCCAATTCTTCCTGTATAGCAATATCGGCTGCTTTAATTGTTCTTTCTTCGTACCCTTCAGGAAGCACAATCCGCATATTGTGTTTTCTGGCATTTTGTTTGATGCGATCTAATAATTCCATTGTGTATCAATATATTAATAAGTTCTAATTTTTTTTATAAATGTACGAAAAAAAAGTTCTATTAAACAATTTTGAATGACATGATTAAAATCATTATTAACCAATTCAAAAAATAAATCTGACTAAAACGTCATCATAAAAATTATGATTCAATCATTTTCCTAAATTAGCGGCTCAAAACAGAACAATTTAAATGGAAACTTATTTTACCCGCCTGGATGCACTTAGCAGGAATCTGGAAGGCGATCTTAAACACGATAAGATCACAACAACTATTTATTCCACTGATGCCTCCGTTTATAAAGAGGAACCTGCCGCTGTTGCCTGGCCAAAAACTGTATCGGATATCAGGAAAATATTACAATTTGCTGTCCTGGAGAAATCAAGCGTAACTCTCAGGGCAGGAGGAACTTCACTGGCAGGACAGGTGGTGGGTTCAGGAATCATAATTGATGTCTCCAGATACATGAACCGAATTCTCGAGATAAACAAAGACGAAATGTGGGTAAGGGTTGAACCGGGAGTCGTTCTTGATGAACTGAATCTCAAACTAAAAGAACACGGTTTGTTTTTTGGCCCCGAAACTTCAACTTCAAACCGATGCAATGTAGGCGGAATGGTTGGCAACAATGCATGTGGCTCACATTCTATTGTTTACGGATCAACCAGAGAACATACAATAGAGATAAAGACACTTCTGAGCGACGGAAGTGAAGCAATATTCGGTCCTTTGAATAATGAGGATTTCCTGTCAAAATGCACTCAGAATAACCTTGAAGGGGATATTTACAGGAATATAAATAGAATACTTGGCGATAAGGTCAACCAGGAAAAGATAAGGGAAGGCTACCCCGATCCGATGGTACATAGAAGAAATACCGGATATGCCATTGATCAGCTTCTGGATTCAGAAGTTTTCGATCCAGAATCTAATAGGAAATTCAATTTCAGCAAGTTGCTTGCAGGATCTGAAGGAACTCTGGCAGTCACAACTGAAATTAAATTAAATTTAGTTACATTACCGCCTGTTAATAAAGCACTTGTATGCGTTCATCTAAAGAAAAGAAACGATGCATTTAAAGCCAATCTGATTGCCCTGAAATTTAAGCCTTCGGCAGTGGAAATGATGGATAACCGTATCCTCGAGCTGACAGAAGATAATGCAAGTCAGAGAAACAACCGGTTTTTTCTCGATGGAAAACCCGGAGCAATCCTGATTGTTGAATTTGTAAGAGAGATACCGGAAGAAATCGACAAAACCGCAACAGAACTGATTCAGGCATTGAAATTGGCGGGTTACGGATACTCCTATCCTATTGTAAAAGGAAAAGATATCTCTAAGGTCTGGGAACTCAGAAAAGCAGGTCTTGGAGTTCTTGCCAACATGAAAGGCGATCCTAAACCTGTTACTCTTATCGAGGATACGGCAATCAGTGTAGAGGTTTTACCGGAGTACATGGAAGAAATTGAAGCATTGCTTGCCAAATACGGTAAGGATGCAGTATTTCATGCGCATATTGGTTCTGGTGAGCTTCACATCAGGCCTATTCTCAACCTGAAAGATCCTGAAGATGTAAAGCTCTTCAGAACAATCGGACTGGAAACAGCACACCTGGTAAAAAAATACAGGGGTTCTCTCAGCGGGGAACATGGCGACGGAAGGCTTCGTGGTGAATTTATCCCGGTGATCCTGGGAGAACACAACTATAACCTGCTGAAGCAGATAAAAATATGCTGGGATCCTAATCATATTTTAAACCCTGGAAAAATCACGGGTACCCCACCAATGGATACAAGTCTGAGGTATATCCCGGGAATGCCGACACGCGATATAAAGACTCTCTATGATTTTTCCTCGAGCGATGGTATAATAAGAGCAGCTGAAAGATGCAACGGAACAGCTGATTGCCGGAAGTCGTCAATTATCGGCGGTACTATGTGTCCCAGTTTCATGGCAACGGGTGATGAATTTAAGAGTACACGGGCAAGAGCCAATGTTGTTCGTGAGTTTCTGAGTAAAGAAGGCGATCCATGGAACCACAAAGAGATCTATGAAATACTCGATCTCTGCCTCGGTTGCAAGGGATGCAAATCAGAGTGCCCCTCAAGCGTTGATATTGCCAAGATCAAATCGGAATTTCTTCAACACTGGTATGACAGACATGGTATACCACTAAGGACAAGAATGATTGCATATATATCAGTGATAAACAGGATCGGGTCCTTTGCTCCTAGCGCATTTAACTTTTTCCTTAAGAACAAACTTTCATCCGGAATTGTAAAAAAGATTACAGGTTTTGCTTCAAAAAGATCAATACCGCTAATTTATAAGACGACTTTGAGAAAATGGACCAGGAAAAACCTTTCAAAAGTCAATCCTGAGAATCCAATAAGCTCAGTATGTCTGTTTATTGACGAATTCAGCGATTTTAACGATACTGAGACAGGTATAGCCACTGTCCTGTTACTTACATCACTAAATTACAAGGTGGTCACAGCGGGTCACAAAGTAAGCGCCAGGACATTTCTGTCAAAAGGTCTTATAAGAACGGCCAGGAAAAAAATAAGAAAAAACATTAAAGCATTATCGGGTATTATAAGTGATGAAATGCCTCTGGTCGGAATTGAGCCATCTGCAATTCTTGGATTCAGGGATGAATACCCCGAATTAGCAGGGGATGATCTGAAGGAATCAGCAGAAAAGATTGCCATCAACAGCTTTATGGTTGATGAATTCATTGCAAAAGAGTTTGCGGCGGGAAGAATTGACCGCAGTTTATTTGTCGATACAAAAGCGAGTATTCTGTTGCACGCGCATTGTCAGCAGAAGGCTGTAGCATCATCTGCCAGTACAATTGAAATGCTTTCGATACCGGTAAATTATTCAGTCAAAGAGATCCCTTCCGGATGCTGTGGTATGGCTGGGTCGTTTGGGTATGAAAAGGAACATTTTGAATTATCCAACCAGGTCGGAGAACTCATCTTATTCCCCGAGGTAAGAAAATCTGACAGCAAAACGATAATATCTGCCCCAGGCACAAGCTGCAGACATCACATTAAAGACGGGACTGGACGGGTTGCATTGCATCCGGCTGTCGTACTGTATAATGCGCTTAAGAAATGAGATGCTGTTCAGTGTTAAGAGTTAATCTCAGTTTAACCTAAACTAAACCTAAACCTTAACCTTAACCTTAACCTTAACCTTAACCTAATTAATAGCTGCCATTGTTCTCAACAGAGTAGCTGCCCAGGAATAAATATTATGCCTTACAATTACCAGTCGCATTTGCGTCATTCTCTGATTTTGTTCCTCTTTAGTCATTTCCAATGCCTGTTTTATTGCATCAGCTGATTTTTCTATGTCATAGGGATTTATAATAATCGCACCCTGAAGCTCCTGAGACGCTCCGGCAAAGCGGCTAAGAATAAGAGATCCGTCATTTTGATGCCGGGAAGCAACAAACTCCTTGGCCACCAGGTTCATGCCATCATGCAACGAAGTTATCATACAAAAATCTGCCGAAGAATACAATGGCGCTATTTCTTCGTGGCTGTGATGCCGTTTAAGGAGGATTATCGCCTTCCAGTTTTTGGATTTGAAGCGCAGATTGATCCTGTTTGTTTCATTCTCGACAGCGGTTACAGTATCGGAATAACTTTTCAGTTGTGTCCGGCTGGGCGCTCCAATCTGTATAAAAGTAAACTTACCCACATACGATGGATTTTTCTCCAGGAAACGTTCAACAGAAAGAAATTTTTCAACAATGCCTTTTGTATAATCAATCCTGTCAACTCCAATGCCGATAAATTGCGCTTTAAGACCATACTCAGTTAACAGCTGGGATGGCTTAATTTTAGGTAAATCAATATCAAAATCTTTCAGTGTGAATGCAATGCTGATCGGAAACGGTTTTATAAAAGTAGTCCGTCCACCCATTTTTACCGAAAAATTCTCCCATAAAACTCTGGATTCAAGCGCATTATTAACTGTTTCAAGAAAATGGTTGCAATGATATTGTGTATGAAACCCTATCAAATCAGCTCCAAGCATACCCTTCAGTATTTCCCGCTGCCATGGACAAATTCCAAAAGATTCCGGATTTGGCCATGGTATATGCCAGAATATTGCAACTTTAGCCTTGGGTTTTTCACTTTTTATAAGTTCCGGCAATAATGCAAAATGGAAATCCTGAATCAAAATGAAAGGTTGTTCTTCATTCTTTGTTTCATCCAGGACAGCTTTGGCAAATTCTTCATTCACTTTTTTATAATATTGCCAATCATCATTTCTAAAAGTAGGCCTTGTATGTGCGATATGGCAAAGCGGCCACAATCCTTCATTTGAAAAACCATAGTAATAATGATTTTCCTCTTCTTTTGTAAGCCATAGCCT
>PMNJ01000321.1 GCA_003162595.1 Bacteroidales bacterium
ACCAGTAATGATTCAAGAGAGATCCTTTCCAGGAAGAGAACAATTCTTTCATATGCCTGAAGCTTTATCGGAGTAACGGTCCTGCTGTTTTGAAGTATCAGCTCCTGTCTCCTCTTATCCTGGTCATTCTTTATCATATTTCTGAGAATAATCCAGGCTGTAACTAAGACGATCAGCGCCGGGATGGTCATTTTTAAAATATCTGACAGTATTTCCATTATTCAGTGTTTTAGATTAATATACAAACTTAAGTGTTTCTTTTTTATTTTCAATTATTATAATTTTCCTTCAAGTCACGCTGATTTACGCAGTTCCAAGTTTCAACTGACCTTTGCGTACCTTTGTGAAAGCCTTTGTGAACCTTTGTGGTCAAATGAATTGTTTTTACCACGAAGGAACACTAAGAATAACACTAAGTAGCTCAAAGCAAAAAATGAAGAATTGCTGACATCGGATTTTCAATTTTAGTTCATACTTTTATTGGGTCCTTTTTCAGGTGGTTACTATATATATTTAAGTATGGAATATTTATCAGACAGAGTTAAATCTTTATCAGTCTCACAGACACTTGCAATGGCTCAGAAGAGCAGGGAATTAAAGGCAAAGGGCATCGATATTATAAGTCTGAGTCTTGGCGAACCCGACTTCAATACTCCGGATTATGTTAAAGAAGCCGCCAAGAAGGCGATTGATGATAATTATTCCAAGTACCCTCCTGTACCAGGATATACAGATCTTCGCGAAGCGATTTCGAAGAAATTTAAAGATGAGAATGGTATAAATTATTCTCCCGATCAGATTATTGTATCAGCAGGAGCAAAGCACTCCCTGATAAATGTTATTTTATCGATTGTTAATCCCGGAGATGAGGTAATTCTCCTGGCACCTTACTGGGTAAGTTATTATGATCAGATAATCATTGCCGAAGGCAAACCGGTTATTGTGAAAGCCAGGCTGGAAAATGATTTCAAAATCAAACCTGAACAGCTTGAGGCTGCAATTACCAGCAAAACGAGATTAATAATTTTCAATTCCCCTTCAAATCCAACCGGGATGGTTTACGATCGGAAGGAGATGGAGAAAATTGCCAGGGTAGTTGAAAGACATGAAGGTGTATTTTTGATTTCCGATGAGATTTATGAACATATTATTTTCACAGGAGAACATGTAAGCATGGCCTCTTTTGACTTTATTTACGACAGGGTCATTACAGTCAATGGAGTATCAAAAGGATATGCAATGACCGGATGGCGGATAGGATACATTGGCGCCCCTCTGTGGATAGCGAAAGCATGCAATAAATTACAGGGTCAGTTCACATCAGGTGTCTGTTCTATCGCTCAGCGCGCTGCATTGGCTGCCATTCAGGGGAAAGGTGATTCCCGACAGGTGATGAAGGCAGCATTTCTCCGACGCCGCGATCTGATATGCGGATCGTTAAAAGAGATAAAAGGAATTAAGGTTAGAATTCCGCTCGGAGCATTCTATGTGATGCCTGATATAAGCTTCTACTTAGGTAAATCAGATGGTGAAACCAATATCACCAACTCCGATGAACTTGCTTTGTTTCTTCTGGATAAGGCACAGGTTGCAACAGTGGGAGGCGATGCTTTCGGTGCTCCGGAATGTATCAGAATTTCCTATGCAACATCGGATGAGCTGATTGTTGAAGCACTGAAGAGAATAAAGAGAGCTCTGGAAAAGCTTAAGTAGCTCTCAAACCCCTCGGTCGCTTAGCGATATATACCCAAGGGGGAAATTCGCCAAGAATTAAAACCCCTCTGTCCCGCCTTAGCGGGACATCTCCCCTAAAGGGGCGATAATAATCTGGTACTTACCTGAATTACACATGAGCAATGCGGATTTTTTCCCCCCTTGGGGGGAATGAAAAGGGGTTCTGGAGCTAGTACTTATTATACGACACAGTCTCTTCAGCCGGTTTCCTCCTTTTCTCTCTCTGTTCACTCAATGAATACCCCAGTGTGATAATCAGTTCAACCCGTTTTGATTTTGGTATTTCAAGAAGCTTCCTAATCTGTATTTCATCGAACCAGCCGATTATACACGATCCTATTCCTTCTGCTTTTGCCTGTAAACAGATGTTTTCTGTAGCGATACCTATGTCAATAAGGGAATAATCCTTATTCTTAATAGTAGCTCCGACTTTAGATGACATATTTGGTTTTTCCCTTACAATAACAAGAATAACCGATGCCTGGGCAACAAAGCTATTCATCCCGATCAGCTTTGCAGAGGCTGCATCTGCAACCTTCAAAACCAGTTCCGGATCAGTTACGACAATGAATTTCCATGGTTGGGCATTGCATGCAGAAGGAGCCATCCTGCCTGCTTCAATTATTCTTTCAAGCTTTTCCTTCTCAACCGGTTTGTCACTATATTTTCTGTCGCTCTGACGGCTGTTTATAAAGTTCAGAATATCTTTTGCATCAATCATGATTAATATTTATTTGGAATTAGTTCAAACCCTTCTTCTTTTAGAACTTTTGCTGCAAATTCATATCTGTTCTTTGCCTGCGATTCTCCGGCGAAAGACTTCAGCATGTTTTTTTCTGTTTTTGTCACTTTTAAACTCTTTTCCATGTCAGATAGCTTTTAAAAATTTCAAATTCTGTAAACTTAAAATGATGTACCTAAAAGTAATTATGTAAATATAACTATCTTTATTTTTAATAATATTCTATTTAAAAGTTGGTTAAAAAATAATTTAAAACGATACGAAGATGATAATTGTACTATTTTTTCTGGCGATAATTTTTCTTTTAGTCCTGATGGCTGTTTCTTTATATAACAGGCTTGTCAGACTGAGAAATAACCGGGACCAGGCATTTGCTGATGTTGATGTTCAGCTGAAACAAAGACACGATCTTATACCTCAGCTCGTTGACTCTGTAAAAGGTTATATGGGACATGAGAGAGGCGTGCTTACAGATATTACAGAGGCACGTTCAAATGCTATGAAGGCCACTACTATTAATGAAAAGATAGTTGCCGAGAACAAGTTATCGACTGCGCTTGAAGGATTAAAAGTATCTGTCGAAGCCTATCCTGATCTGAAAGCAAGCCAGAACTTTATGGAACTTCAGAATGAGATATCAGATATTGAAAACAAAATAGCCGCTGCACGCAGGTTCTTTAATTCTGCTACAAAAGAGCTTAATGTTGCAACTGAATTGTTCCCATCAAACCTTATTGCCACTCTGTTCAATTTCAAACGCGAACCGATGTTTGAACTTGGCACTCAGAGAGCTGAAGCAGAACAACCACCGAAAATCCAGTTCTGATTATATGAAGTATTTTGGTTTGCAGAGCCAGATATGGAGGAATAATACTAATTCGGTACTGATATTAGTAATGTTCCCCATCGTCTTTTTCGTTCTGACGTGGCTTTTCTTTTTCTTCCTCTCCTTTAATTCGGAAGTACACAGAACTCTCAGCCAGGTAAACCAGAGTTTCTTAATGACGCTTCCATTTATTATACTTGGTGTAACCATCTGGTTCATAATTGCCTGGTTTTCTCATTCGGCAATGATAAATGCTGCTACCGATTCAAAACCTCTTGCCCGGAATGATAACAAAAGAGTGTACAACCTCGTAGAGAATCTTTGCATTGCTACTGGCATGACTACACCCAAAATCAATATTATAGATGACGATTCTTTAAATGCTTTTGCAAGCGGAATTAGTTTGAAAACTTTTTCAATATCGCTGTCTAAAGGTATCATTGAAAAATTGAATGATGAGGAACTTGAAGCGGTTATTGCCCATGAACTGACTCATATTCGTAACAGGGATGTAAGAATACTTATAATCTCAATCATATTCGTCGGCATTTTTGCATTCATTTCACAGGCAATTTTCAGAGGAGTGCAGTTCGGAAGCCTCGGAAGGGGAAAGAAAAATGGGGGAGCAGGGATTATAATAGCCCTGATACTCGCCCTTGTCGGCCTTCTGATTTCCTCGCTTTTCAGATTCGCCTTATCGAGGAAGCGTGAATATCTGGCAGATGCTGGCTCCGCTGAGATTACTCACAGACCTCTTGCTTTGGCTTCTGCGCTCAGGAAGATATCTGTTGATCCCACAATTGAAGCAGTGAAAAGAAAGGATATTGCCCAGATGTTCATCGAGAATCCACAGGTTGCAGAAAAGAAATCCTCTTTCTCTCTTAATTCACTTTTCGCAACACATCCTCCAATCAGCAAGAGAATCCAATTGCTGGAACAATTCTAAGGGTGCCGTTAATCCTTTAAGTCTTTAGTCTTCTTTTTGAACTTTATAAGTTTCGATTCTTCTCCTCTCCATATTCTACCTATGTTTTTCCGATGGGTTACCACGAGAGCTATACTGATAATTATCGAAAATAGTTTGAACAATACCGACGGAGTGTCAAAAAACAGAAAGAGGAGAACAGGGAAAGCTATTCCGGCGACCATCGATGAGACTGATACAATACCTGAAAGTAATAATACGACAAGAAACACCCCCATGCAGCATATAGTAAGCAATGGTTGTAAGGCCAAAAATACTCCGAAGACTGTTGCGACTCCTTTTCCTCCCCTGAACCCCGCGAAAAGAGGAAATATATGGCCGATAATAGCTATTATCCCAACAATAATCTGAAGATTAACCAGCAGCGCACTTCCGTGGTCAGCGAGATGAAAAAACACGGGCAACATTGCAGCAAGCCAGCCTTTTACCAGGTCAATTAGAAGAACAGGAATGCCGGTTGCCCAGCCCAGTACCCTGATAGTGTTTGTAGATCCTGCATTTCCACTTCCATGTTCTCTTACATCGATATTATGGAATCGTTTTCCGATCCACACAGCTGAAGGGATTGATCCAAGCAGGTAAGCCAGTATAACGGTTAGTGAGGTATTCAGAATATTCATCCTTTAAAATACTGTTAATAAGGCAAATATAATAATTAAAATCAGTCAGTTATTGTTCAGATAATTGGGCCAAAACAGACCAGTCTGGCAGTCTCTTTGTTTGAGGTGAATTTACTAAAATTATTAATGAACTTAAGCGCCAGGTCAGTTGCTGCAACGTGCCATTTGGATGGAGAATCCCAGGCTTTTGCAGGATCAAGAATACTCTCATCAGTTTCCTTCAGGCAGGTGGGAATATTTAAATTAAAAACAGGTAGAGTAACAAATTTACAGTTTAAGATCGAATTATCAAAAATTGAGTTAATTATCAGTCGTGTGATAGCCAGGTCGATGCGTTTCCCGGTTCCATAAGGACCCCCCATCCAGCCTGTATTTACCAACCAGGCTTCAGCATTATGCATTTTCATTTTCTTTGTAAGTTCGTTCGCATAGATTATTGGATCGAGCATCAGGAAGGTTGCACCAAAACAAGCAGAGAAAGAAGGTACCGGTTCTATGATTCCTCTCTCAGTTCCTGCAAGTTTTGCAGTATACCCACTGAGAAAGTAATAACGGGTCTGTTCTTCAGTGAGGCGACTTACAGGAGGCAGAATACCAAAAGCATCAGCGGAAAGGAAAATAACTTTTTTAGCATGTCCGGCTTTTGAAACCGGCTTTACTATATTATTTATATGGTATATTGGATAAGCAACCCTTGTATTTTCTGTTTTTGAGTTATTGTTAAAATCTATAGTACCATCCGATAAGACTACCAAGTTTTCAAGAAGAGCATCGCGCCTTATTGCATCGTAGATTCCGGGTTCATTTTTCTTGCTTAACTTGTAACATTTAGCATAACAACCTCCTTCAAAATTAAATACACCCTCATCGTCCCAACCATGTTCGTCGTCACCAACTAGAGCTCTTTCCGGATCGACAGAAAGAGTCGTTTTTCCTGTACCTGACAGTCCGAAGAATATGGCTGTGTCACCTTTTTTACCTACATTCGCTGAGCAGTGCATAGAGGCTATTCCCTTGAGTGGCAGGTAATAATTCATAACAGAAAAGATTCCTTTTTTCATTTCACCGCCATACCATGTCCCCCCAATTATCAACATCCCTTCAGTGAGATTAAAAAAGATAAAATTCTCAGAATTTAGTTCCTGTCTCTTCCAGTCGGGATTTTTAGCCTTGGAAGCATTAAGTACAACAAAATCCGGTTTGAAATTATCCAGTTCTTCCGGCTCGGGCCTGATAAACAAATTTTTTACGAAATGCGCCTGCCAAGCGACCTCTAGAACAAATCTCACACTTAACCGTGTATTTTTATTTGCCCCGCAAAAACAGTCTATTACGAAAAGCCGCTTTCCTGATAACTGTCTGGCAGAAATATTTTTACAATGGTTCCAGATTTCAATTGAAATCGGTTTGTTGTCGGAAACTTTTCCTTTTTCCGATTTCCACCATACTGTATCCCTGGTTTTATCATCCAGCACTACATATTTATCTTTTGGTGAACGTCCGGTAAAGACACCGGTATCTATAGCAACCGCACCTGACCTGGTTATAATCCCTTTCTCGTAACCTTCAAGTTCTGGTTTCGTCTCCTCTGCAAATAAGGTATCGTAAGATGGATTATAGATAATCTCCTTAATATCCTCAATACCATAATCTGATAGATCCCGGGGTTCAATCATTGTAAGGAACTGGTTTGAATATGAATATAATCTTAGTTAACAAAGTTTTAACCTAAATGATTTCGAAATATAGTTTATTTTTTTTAATAATTATAGGAACCGGCGATAGGGTAAACTGAAAATGAAGGGTCATAGTTAAGTTATAAGGATTTACAATTTTACCGCAATGTTAGACCGGTAAACCATGAAAAGAAAAAGGGTTCCGCCCAAGACAGAACCCTTTGCTTTTTTATCGGATAACCGGCTATTTACCAAATTTGATTGAAGCCTGGGCTGCTGCCAGTCTGGCAATCGGAACCCTGAAAGGAGAACAGCTTACATAAGTTAAGCCTGTTCTGAAACAGAATTCAACGGAAGCCGGATCACCACCCTGTTCGCCACAAATTCCTACTTTAAGATCGGGCCGGGTAGAACGGCCTTTCTCAACAGACATTTTGATAAGCTGACCAACACCATCCTGATCAATAGTCTGGAACGGGTCAGAAGCTAATATCTTTTTGTCGAGATAATCGTGAAGGAACGATCCTGTATCGTCACGGCTGAAACCGAATGTCATCTGTGTGAGGTCATTGGTCCCGAATGAGAAGAATTCGGCACTTTTAGCCATGCGGTCGGAGAGAAGGCATGCGCGCGGTATTTCTATCATTGTACCATATTTATATTCGATAGCTTTCACGCCAAATTTTTTGCAGACTTCATCATATACCCTGTCAACAACCTTTTTAGTAAAGTCCAGTTCATTGACTTCGGCAGTTACAGGAACCATTATCTCTGGATGAGGGTGTTTTCCTTCTTTAATAAGTTCCAGCGCTGATTCGAAGATTGCGCGAACCTGCATTTCTGATATTTCAGGGAAGGTGATTCCAAGACGAACACCGCGATGACCCATCATCGGGTTTGATTCATGCAGAGCTTCACCTCTTTTGGCAACATCTTCTTTTTTAATGCCAAGAGATTTTGCAAGTTCTTCCTGTTTTTCCGCACCCTGTGGTACAAATTCATGAAGAGGAGGATCGAGTAGTCTGAATGTGACTGGCAATCCATCCATTGCAGCCATAGTTTCCTTCATATCTTTCTTAACATGCGCAAAAAGCTCATCAAGCGCTTTGCGGCGCTCTGTTTCATCAGCACTCAGGATCATTTTCCGGAGAAGAAACAATGGAATCTCTGATCCTTTACCGTAGAACATATGTTCTGTACGAAACAGGCCAATACCCTCTGCACCATAATTACGAGCAATAGTAGCATCTTCCGGAGTTTCAGCATTAGTACGGACACCCATTTTGCGATACTTATCAACTATGGTCATAAATTCCTTAAAACGTGGGTTCTCGGTTGCATCCATCAGGGTAACAGCTCCGGTATAAACATTTCCTTTGGTACCATTCAGTGTAAGAATATCACCCTCTTTAATAACTATATCCGAACCAGTGATTTTAGCAACCTTTTTTGAAGAGTCAACATGGAGAGCTCCTGCACCGACTATACAACATTTACCCCAACCACG
>PMNJ01000080.1 GCA_003162595.1 Bacteroidales bacterium
AGACTCCTGAGAAATGCCAGCCGAAGGGGAGTAGATATCAGAATAGTTCTTTCGGCTGAATCAGATGAACCTGTGGTCATGAGGGCGACAAATTTTCTTTATGATTTTATTCTTCGCAATAACATATCTATTTATGAATATCTTCCTTCAAACCTGCATGCTAAAATAGCAACTGTCGATGGCAATTGGAGCACAATAGGCAGCTATAATATGAACCACCTCAGTGATTACGGCAGCGTGGAAATGAATGCTGATATTCTTGACTCTCAGTTCGGGGAACAATTTGAGGGGCTTCTTCAGGATATCATTAAAAACGATTGCCGGCAGGTTACATTTGAGGAATATATCCGGCGCAAAACATGGTTGTTCCAGCTTACCGACTGGTTTTCATACCAGATGATAAGAATTATGATGAGACTCATGTTTGCGCATGATGCAAAAAGATCAAAACCAGTCTAAAACTGATGAAATCCCATCGACACAAACTCCAGTACCTTAGGCAATGACTCTCTCCAGTACGTCCAGTTATGTGCACCATCACGGATCCTGAACTCATGAGGTATTTCTTTCTGACGCATAGCAATATGCACAAGGCAATTGCCTTCATAAAGAAAATCATCATCACCGCAATCGATATACCATCTGACAGCTTTTTTCTGATCATCAGGCATATTCTGAATCAGATTCAAAACACTGTAACGTTTAAAGTATGCTTCTTTTTCAGCATCAGTAATACCTTCAACCCCCTGCCATAATCTGTAATCCTTTAATTCATCAAGATTTCTCGGACCTGTTGCTGCACTGAGCGGACATGCTGCTGAGAACAACTCGGGATGATGCAGGGCATAAATGAAAGTACCTTCTCCGCCCATTGATAAACCTGCAATTGCCCTGTATCGTTTTTCAGCTTTTATATGATACTTATTTTCAATAAAGGGCATAAATTCCTGAAAGAAAAAATCCTCGTATCTCCATTCGCCTTTCACATCATTTACATAGCCACGCTTTCCGGTGTTGGCATCCGGCATTACAATGATCATAGGAGTTGCAGTTCCTGATTTTATTGCTTCATCGGCAATAGTCAGAACTTCACCGAACTGTACCCATCCGGTCTGATCATCCCCGGCTCCATGCAACAGGTAAAGGACAGGATAACTTCGTTGAGAAGTTTCCCAGTCAGGAGGAAGATATACCGCATATTTCCGATCCATTTTCAAGATTTTGCTTGGAACGGTAAGATCATCCATAACCTTCCCGGACTGACCATACAAGCAATAGGCAAATGCTGACAGTAAAAAGGTTGATAAAAATTTCTTCATGATTTTGTGTTTTTTGTTAATGTTAGTTATTTAAGCAGATTTATCAATTATAAGGGAAATATCCGTGGCGCTCAGCCTTTTCATCGGCAGTGAACCGTATATTCAGATCCTTTATTGAAGCCAGACTTTCCATTAACTCAGGCAGATAGTCTGTTGATGCTATAAAAGTCCATAAATATGCAACAACAGCATAAATTCTTCCAGTCGTAAATTTATCAACATCAACGCATATAAATAATACAGCAATGAAAATGATTACAAGCAAGACTTTAACTGAACCATAACTAAATGCGTTCCATCTTGCAATCCTGGTTTTAGGTGATATTGTATTCAGATAAAACTGACTGATCTTTGAAGTATCCCTGCTCTCAATCAGATGAAACAGTTCTTCCTGGTTATCGTGGATATCTTTTTGGAAAAGTGTGACTTTTTTCCGGTTAAGATTATTTATATAAGCAATAGGAATAATAACCGCCAGACAGACCAGGGCAATCCTGTAATCATAAAAGAATATGGCTATTATTGCTCCGGCTGTTGCAGATAATTGCCACATAACTTCAGGTAGCCGATCTTTAAAAAACGCCACATATTCTTTTACGAGTTCTGCCCTGACAAGCATTTTTGAAAACTGATCTTCACGGCATTCTGATTCCAGGACTACCTCTGTTGCAATATTTGCATACATTTTGGAATAAATGCTTCCATTAAAAAACCGGTGAAGTGTCCCGCCGACAACATTTATCAGGTAAATAATTATCCAGATAACAAGGGGGAAAATATATTCTGCCTTTTCATGGTCATAAAAATGGTCGATAAGCGAATCGAGTAATTTCCCAAAAAATGTGGGTTCGATTATAAAAGATACATTCTCAATGAGTACAAAAAGAAGTATTAATGCAATCGAATACTTATATTTTGATACAATTCCTTTAAAAGTCATCTGGTTCTGAATAATAGTGTGGCTAAATTATAAAAATCAGAGGGTTTTAACAATAGAAAACTCCAATCTCAGAAATAAATTAGCATGCATAATGACTAAATATTTGCCATAAAACGATTGAAAATCAATAAATTTGTTCGCAGGATTCAAAAGATTCTTTCTTAACCAAACAATATGCATATGAAAAAACTAATCCTTATCCTTTCTATCAGCCTGATTATCATTAGTTGTAAAAGTAATATGAAAGTGGATGGCGTTTATCGTTATTATATGGGGAAAATGCAGAACTATGATATCTGGATTATAGATGGGAACCAGGTAAGACTGAAAATTTTCAGTTCCTTCCTTTATGGCGGAAATGAGCAGAGATACCCGTTTAATCCTAAAGGAGAAATTTGGATCGATAATGCAATTTCATGCGAGGAATATTACCTTACAACTGCTCATGAATTGAATGAACGTCATCTGATGGCAAAGTTTGGATGGAAATATATAACTGCACATGATTCGTCATTATCACTTGAGCAGACAATAAGACATTCAAATGAAGAGATATGCAGGGCGCATGAGGCCTCTCTGAAAAAAGTTGTGGCAACAGATTACGATAACATAAAGGAGATTAATAGTCTTCCCGACAGTATTCAGATTCAGAACATATATCGCGTTCCCATGGGAACGCGTGAAGGAATTACTATCTGGATTGTGGATGGTTATCTGGTGAGAAAAAACATTTATCCCGACTTTGGTTTTAGCGGCAACGATTTGTCATATCATTTTATACCCCCAAAAGAGATATGGATTGACGGTCAGGTCACATGCGACGAGACTGAATATTCAATTGCGACCGAGTTGAAGGAAAGAAAACTGATGGCAGGTGGAAAATCCTATGATGATGCCTATAGTGATGCTATAGATATGACGCTTAAACTGAGAGAGAATATGGTAAAGCTGGCAAAATCTCATTACAGGATTACAATTCCCGATTCTATAACCATGTATGCCGGAACTATCGATCCTAATGAAAAATAATCTCCGGAGAAATGAAAGTATCTGTTTCCATCTGTTTATTAATACACTAAACAAAAATCAATTGAAAGGTGTTTTATGAATAAAGAAAATATGATAATGCATCTCTTTAATATTACCAATTTCAAGGTTGACGGAGGTGCAATGTTCGGGGTTATTCCCAAAATATTGTGGTCGCGTGTTTATTCATCTGACGAAAATAACCTCATTAATCTTACACTTCGGTCACTGGTGGTTGAAACTGCCGGACATGTTATTCTTATCGATACAGGATGGGGAGATAAGCAGGATGAGAAATTCTTCCGTCATATCAATCTGCATGGTGGTGAAGGATTAATTGAGGGGCTTAAGAAAAAAGGCTACAAACCGGAAGATATTACGGATGTTTTCCTTACGCACCTGCATGCCGATCATTGCGGGGGTGGAATAAAAAGAAAAAAAGGAAGAAAAAACTATGAACTGACTTTTCCTGATGCAATTTATCACGTCAGTCGAACACAGTGGGAATGGGCTTCAAAAAACAATCTGCGTGAAGCTGATTCGTTTCTTGAAGAAAACATATTGCCTATCGGTGAAAGCGGCCATCTTAACCTTGTGGAGGAAGAAGGAGAATTATTCCCCGGTTTTTCAACGTTTTTTTGCTATGGGCACACTCCCGGACTGATGATCCCTATAATTAAATATATGGATAAAGCACTGGTTTTTACAGGAGATCTTATTCCTACGATCGCACATATTCCGATTATCTGGAACATGAGCTATGATATCGAGTCGTTAAAAACAATTGAAGAGAAACAAAGAATACTCAATGAAGCTCTTGCGAATGGTTACATATTTGTATTTCAGCATGACGAACACATTGAATGCTGTAATCTTGAAATGACTCCAAAAGGAATAAGAGCCAAAGAAAAATTTGATTTAAAAGATCTTTTATTAAAATAAATTTAAAGAACTGACGCAGAGGATCACAGAGATTGCACAGAGTTGCACAGAGGAATTTCTCTGTGTTTCTCCGTGAACCCTCCGTGTTTCTCTGTGTAACTTATAAAATATTGTTTCTTTCCGAATTTTTATATTATTAACCGGTTTGTTCTTATATTTGATATAGCCTTATACTAAATTTTACAATTACTTCATAATCATTTCATTGTTAATAAATTAATTTCTACATATATGGCAGAATTTATTTACGAGAAACCTTTTCAGATTGAGAAAGATTTCACTGTCTACAGCCTGTTGACAAAAGATTATGTTAAAGTGGTTGAAGAGGGGGGAAGAAAGATTCTGACTATTGATCCCATAGGTCTGGAGCTCCTTGCTAAAAAGGCTGTTTCCGATCTTTCTTTTTACCTGAGAACATCCCATCTGGAAAAACTTGCTGCTATACTTGATGATCCGGAAGCAACTGATAATGACCGTTTTGTTGCATATATGATGCTTCGTAACACAGTTATATCATCAAAAGAAGATCTGCCATGGTGCCAGGATACAGGCACTGCAATAGTTATAGGGAAAAAGGGGGAGGATGTCCGTACCGGAGGTAAGGATGCCGAGTACCTGTCAAAAGGTATATTTGAAACTTTTAAGGAAAAGAATCTCAGATATTCACAGGTTGTCCCGTTTTCAATGTTCGAAGAGAAAAACACCGGGACTAATCTCCCCGCCCAGATTGATATTTATTCCACCGAAGGCAATTCTTACGAATTTCTTTTTATAACAAAAGGAGGAGGCTCCGCTAATAAAACATTCCTCTACCAGCAGAGCAAATCGTTGCTCAATGAAGAGGCTCTCATAAAATTTGTAAAAGAAAAAATTAAGGAACTTGGCACTTCAGCCTGTCCGCCTTATCATCTGGCGCTTGTAATCGGGGGTACTTCAGCTGAGGCTACACTTAAAGCAGTGAAGGAGGCTTCGGCCGGATATCTCGACGGGCTTCCGCTGACAGGAAATGCAGCCGGACGTGCCTTCCGGGATATTGAATGGGAAAAGAAAATTGAAAAAATATGTCATGAATATGGTGTAGGGGCACAATTCGGAGGTAAGTATTTTGTCCATGATGTAAGGGTTATCCGGTTACCGCGCCATGCAGCTTCATGCCCTGTGGGACTTGGTGTAAGTTGCAGTGCCGACAGGAATATTAAAGCATATATCACTGAAAAAGGTATATTCATTGAAGAACTTGAGAAAAATCCTGCCCGTTTTATGCCGGCAAAAGCTCCGGAGCTTGAAAAACCTGTTGAGATCAATCTTGATCGGCCTATGAATGAGGTGCTTGCCGATTTGACAAAATATCCGGTAAAGACCAGATTAAGTCTGACAGGAACACTGATAGTTGCGAGGGATATTGCACATGCTATGATTAAAAAGATGCTGGACGAAGGAAGACCAATGCCTGAATACTTTAAGAATCACCCGGTTTACTATGCAGGTCCGGCTAAAACACCCGATGGTATGCCTTCGGGGAGTTTTGGACCTACAACAGCAGGGAGGATGGATTCATATGTTGATCTTTTCCAGAGCCTTGGCGGATCATTAATCATGCTGGCTAAAGGTAATCGAAGCAGACAGGTAATCGATGCATGTAAGAAACATGGAGGTTTTTATCTGGGATCAATCGGCGGGCCAGCGGCTATCCTGGCTGCTGAGAATATAAAATCAGTGGAGATTGTCGATTTCGAAGAACTTGGGATGGAAGCAATCCGGCAGATCAGGGTTGAAAACATGCCTGCCTTTATTATTACTGACGATAAAGGCAACGACTTCTTTGATGAATACAATAAATAAATGAGAGAGTTTTCTCTGTGAAACTCTCCCGATAGATCGGGACAAGTTGTGCATCCTCTGTGCACCTCTATGACTCATGAACTCACCCCCTTGCGTTCCCCCTCTCTGCTTCGCAACGAGGGGGAAGTTGTTAAACTTCATTTGGATTAGAATGTTCATGAAATAATTTAATACCCCTCTTTACGAAGTAGAGAGGGGCAGGGGTGAGTACATACAACCCCTTTGCGGTTAATGGATTTCTTTTGAATTTCCAAAAAGCCATAAAAAAAGCCAGACTCACCCAAATAGTAAGCACAATAAAACTCAGATGCAGCGACTTTAGTTCCGCAATGAAGCCCAACAATACAGGACCTACAAGAAAACCAATATTCGTTGTGGCTGCAATAAATGAAACACCATCGGCTGTTTTCACTCCATCAACGTTTGAAGCCAGTCGATATACCTCCGGTACAATAACGGAAAAGCCAAGCCCAACAACAAAAAAGCCGGAAATTGCAAAGACAGGGTTTAGAATCAGAACCAGTAAAAAACCCAGGATAGCTATCAGACTTGCATATGTGATCAATTGCCATGATCCAAGTTTTTTACTTAACGAATCACCAGTAAAGCGACCAATCATCATTGCCAGAGAAAATGCTGAATAACCGAGCCCTATATATTTAATATCGAGAAGTATTATTTTTTTCAGATACAGTGCGCTCCAGTCAGCAATAGCGCCTTCCGAAACCATAATCACCAGACCAACCAGAGCTATAACAAATAGCGGCATTATTTTATTTTGCTTACGTTTTTCTTTTATGAGTTGTTCACCTCTTCTGAAAAAATATTGTGACTTTAACCTGGCCTGAATGATTTGTATGACTAGTACAAGAACGGCTATATGTAAAATTGGATTATGCACTAAAACTGCAATGAAACTTCCTGTTGCAGAGCCAATCATACCTCCAAGGCTCCAAAAACCATGACTGCCCGACATAATGTATATGCCATCCTGTTTTTCAATGGTAGCTGTTAATGAATTCAATGAAATTGCGTACGACGAACTTGCCATACCGAAGATGAACAAACTTATGCAAAGAAAAACATAATTGTGAGCCAAAAATGGACCAAAAAAACAGATACAATAGATTATTAGTGCAAAATATGTGTACCTTCCTACACCTATCCTGTCGATGAAATGCCTGCAAATCCTGATCATGAAAAATGCACCAAGGGCAGAAAAAAAGATTGCCTTGCCTATTCTGCCTTCAGTAATTCCGATTTTTTCCGCTATATGAGGAATGTATGTTACCCAGGTGCTGAAAATAAGACTAAAGCAGGAATACAAAAAAGCAGAAGCAAAATATTTTTTGTTCTGAAAGAAAAACTTAATTGAAATCATACCTGACAAAATTCAAAAGTGTCGATTATCACATAATGACTTGGTTTCCAGGGATGTGAAAATAGTGCAAGATTTAGGGTAAGACCTATAATGATGACTAATATTCTTTTCATGGGTGATTGATTTGGTTGCAAAAATACCAATATACCTCTAATATTCATAAAGGATTTATCTTCCGATATACACCGTTGGATCGCAAGGAAAGTAAGTTGATTCACAGGTTGGATGTTTGGGATTGCTTCACTTCGTTCGCAATGACGATGCAAATAAATCTAAGATACCTCATACTGGCAAAAATAAAAGATTGTTTTAGACTATTTTTTCCTTAAAATGATTAATACCTGCATTGCATGTTAGATAATTTTTTATCTTGAACCCCGCAAATTCTGATCTATGAAACGATTTCTTTTATGGTTCTTTCCCGGGTTGATTATCGGAGCATTGCTTATTCTGGGGGGAGGGAAAGCCTTGCATATAACATCAACTAACGAATATTGTGTCTCATGTCATATTCATCCTATGGCAGATGCATCATGGAAAAAATCTGTACATTTTGATACACGATCGGGATACCGGGTTGGCTGTGTTGAATGCCATCTGCCTCCGAAAGGCAAAGGTTATCTATGGGCAAAAGGGAAGACAGGCTTAAGAGATCTATGGAGCAAGTGGACCAAAGATTCATCTGCATTTAACTGGGCTGACAAAGGACGTCTTGAAGTTGCACGCGGATATGTTTATGAAAGTAGTTGTACCAAATGTCATGAGAATCTCTTCCCTGCAAAACTTACCAAGGCCGGAGAGGATGCACACCTATATTATATACAAACAAAAAAAACGGACGAACTTCATTGTATCAATTGTCATCTGAATGCAGGACATTTTATAGAAGGTTATACTCATGGCAGCAATTCCACATTTGGAAATACCTCTTCAGCAGCAAAGGAAATCTTTAATGAACCAGCAAAAGTTAATGAGTTTAAAAGCTTTATCGAGCAGATTCCGAAATCACCGGTCTCGTTTAACATGATAGCTATTCCGGGTGGAACTTTCAAAATCGGGAGTCCGGATAAAGAACCTTTCAGAAAGGCCGATGAAGGGCCGGTAAGAGAAGTTGAGTTAAGCCCGTTTTTTATGGCAGAAATTGAAGTTTCGTGGGATGAGTTTCTGGCATTCTATGTTCAGACAGCGGCAGAAGGAAGGTCCACAGATACGGAAGGGTTAAGAACTAAGAAAGCTTCAGAGACCGATGCAATTTCCGGAGCTACACCTCCATACGGCCAACCCGACCAGGGCTGGGGCCTGGGTAAGAGACCTGCGATTTCTTTTTCTTTTCATGCAGCAGAAACATATTGTAAATGGTTAAGTAAAGTCACCGGTAAGAGCTACCGTCTTCCTACAGAAGCAGAATGGGAATATGCCTGCCGGGGAGGATCAACTGGTCCGTACTTTTTTAAAGGTGACCCTGGAAAGTTTGAGAAAACCGGATTAAAAGCAAAATTCTCGAAAAACGATACAACAATAATCAATACCTATATAATATATAAAGGTAATAGTCCGACAAAAACACAATTGCCGGATAGGGTAAAGCCTAATCCATTCGGTTTGAGGAATATGGCTGGCAACGTGGCTGAGTTCTGTTCCGACTGGTATCAACCGGATGCTTATTCCCGATACCCCGGAGGAATTGTAAAAAATCCAAAGGGCCCGCAGGAAGGAACTGAACATGTTGTACGCGGAGGTTCATTCTTAAGTACGGCTTCGGCATTAAGGAGCGCAGCCAGGGATTATACTAGGACAGAGTCGTGGTTGAAAACCGACCCGCAGATGCCGAAAAGTATCTGGTGGTACTCCGACTGTTTTAATGTCGGGTTCAGGGTAGTGTGTGAATTTGATGAAAAAACCGGGAATATTGAACTGAAATAGTGCGGTAAAAACTTATTTCTTAAAAAAGAGAACTAATATTCTTAAAAAATTTGGTTTTTTAAATATCACATACTATATTGCATCGTTATTTACCTGATTCGACTAAGAAAATAATTGGACGACCAAAAAGAAAAGAGTGATTTAAGGGCAAGACAATTTTTTTTGTAAACTAGTAAGTGTAAAAATTACACTTACTAATACTTTTGGAATAATTTTTCTATGAATAATTATTAATAATCCTAATTCCAACTATTTATTAACTAACTAACAGTGTAACAGTATGAAAAAAACTTGCAACTGCATCTGGCTGTTAAAGCCAAATGTGAATTTTCAAAAGTTACTACTAACTATGAAAATTGTTACTATGCTTCTGTTTTGCGTATTGGCACTTCCTGCCTATTCGCTTGCTGCAGAAAAACCTTCCGGTAGTAATACCCCGGGAACTACTGCTGACCAACAGCAAATTAAAGTTTCAGGGACTATTACCGACGCGTCAAACAATCAGGCATTGCCTGGTGTGAATATTCTGGTTAAAGGAACTATTGTCGGAGCTATTTCCGATGTAAACGGCAAATTTTTGGTAACCGTTAACGACCCGAATGCAACATTGGTGTTTTCATTTATCGGCTATGTTTCCAAGGAGGTTCCATTGGCCGGAAAGAATACCGTGGATGTTGCTCTCGAGGCTGAAGTTTCTCAACTGGGCGAAGTTGTGGTTATCGGTTATGGTACTGCCAAAAAAGCTACCCTCACCGGTGCCATCAGTTCTGTTGATGGATCAACCCTTAAACAGTCACCGACGACCAACCTTACCAATAGTCTGGTTGGACATATCCCCGGACTTACCGCAATCCAGACAAGTGGTGAACCAGGTGAAGACGGAACCACAATTACAATCCGTGGCGCCAATACCCTGGGTGATAACTCTCCTCTGATTGTTGTTGATGGGATCCCGCATCGTTCACTCGAGCGTCTTGACCCAAGCGACATTGAAAGTATTACAGTCCTGAAAGATGCATCAGCAGCCATCTATGGTACACAGGCTGCAAACGGTGTTATGCTGATTACCACTAAACGTGGTCAGGCCGGAAAACCGACAATTACAGTAAACTGGAACTCAGGTTATAACCAACCCGACGTTATTCCAAAAATGGCCGATGCTGCCACCTATGCAACAATACAGAATGAGATTGCATATTATGCTGCTCCCAGCAAAGGACGTAATCAGGTATATTCAGCTACTGATATTCAACAGTTTGGTGATGGATCAGATCCATGGGGACACCCGAACACCGATTGGTTTAAAGCAGTGTTCAAACCCTGGGCGGCTCAGAATTATGAAAACGTGTCTGTTTCAGGTGGCACTGAAAAAATGAAATATTATTTTTCGTTGGGAAGTAAATATGAGGATGCATATTACAAACACAGTGCAACCAACTTTACCCAGTATGATTTCCGCAGTAACATTGATGGTAAGATTACAGAGAATATAAGTCTTTCTTTTGACATTGCCGGTCGCCAGGAAGACAGGAACTTCCCTACAGTCTCTAGAGGAGATATTTTCCGTATGCTCATGAGGGGGAAACCCACCATGCAGGCATGGTGGCCAAACGGAGATCCGGGACCGGATATTGAATACGGTATGAACTCAGCCGTAACCGTTACCAGCGCTACCGGATTTGACGATGACCGTCTTTATAATATGGAGAGTAACCTGAGACTTAATATTACGATCCCATGGGTAAAGGGATTGTCTGTACAAGCTAATGGTTCGTATGATAAGACCTTCGACTTCCGCAAGGTATTCGATACTCCATGGTACCTTTATTCCTGGGATGGAGCCACAAAAGATGCAAATGGCATACCTGTGCTTGTAAAGAATATGAGAGGGTATGCTGCTCCTCAGCTTACAGAATACTGGCAGGAGGGTGGAAAGAAAACCTTTAACGCTTATGCCACCTACGAAACAACCATTGACGATAAACATCATATTAAACTGCTGGCAGGTACGGAAAGCCAATATGGCCAGAATAACTACGGAAACGAATTCAGAAAGAATTTTGTTACAGCTGCTATCCCCCAGATGTTTGCCGGCGCTGCTGACATAAATATGTCAAACGGTGGCTACGCTGACCAGAATGCCCGTGAGAGCTACTTCGGCCGTATAAACTACGACTTTAGTCAAAAATACCTGATAGAGCTTTTAATGAGGTATGATGGTTCATACATGTTCAAGCCAGGAAAACAATACGGATTCTTCCCCGGAGTATCGGCAGGATGGCGTGTTTCTGACGAGAACTTCTGGAAAAATAACATCTCTTTCATCAACGACTTTAAACTGCGTGCATCGTGGGGCCAGACAGGTAATGACAGGGTTTATTACAATGGAGCCCTTCAGGAGTATCAGTACCTTTCAACCTATAGCTTCAATGGTCAAAATTATGTATTCGGACAGGGTGTCAACAACAAAATGCTGTACGAAAACGTGGTTCCTAATCCCGATGTAACATGGGAAGTGGCTAACCAGTCTAACATAGGGTTTGATGCAAACCTGCTGAATAAAAAGCTGACCATTACTGCCGACGTGTTCTATAACCTGCGTACAAACATTTTGTGGCAGGCATCTGCAGTTATTCCTGGAAGCACAGGGATGACTCTTCCTCCCCAGAACATCGGAAAGGTTCAGAATGAGGGATTTGAAGCTGTTGTTACTTATCATGGTAATAAAGGAGATTTCGGTTATAACCTGTCTGTGAACGGCAGTTTCGCGAAAAACAAGGTTGTTTTCAATTATGACACTCCCGGTATACCCGATTATCAGAAAACAGAAGGCAATCCTATGAACGCCCAGTTAGCCTACCAGGTAATTGGTGTTTTCAAAGACGCCGCTGCTGTTGCAGCCTATCCTCATTGGGCAGGTGCACAACCTGGCGACTTGATCTTTAAGGATGTGAACAATGATGGTAAAATTGACGGACTCGACAGGGTTATGGACAAAAAGACCGCTATGCCAACATTTATTGGCGGTTTTAATGCAGTCTTTACATACAAGCAATTCGATTTAAGTATTCTGTTCCAGGGAGCAGCAGGTGCAATAGCATATCTCTCTCCTGAATCAGGTGATATAGGCAACTATTATGAGTCATGGGTAAAGGATCGCTGGACACCTGAAAACACAACAGCAAGCTGGCCACGTGTATTTAACCGCAGTAATGAGTACTGGTCGCCGGGTGGCAACCGCAGTACATTCTGGGAATTCTCTACCGACTATGTTCGTCTGAAAAGCATGGAAATAGGATATAACCTGCCAACAAATCTTCTTAAGAAAATTGGTGTTGAGAAGATTCGCGTATATTTCAGCGGACAAAACCTGTTAACTCTGAGTAAGATTAAAGAAATAGATCCCGAAGAAACTCAGGGTACCGATTATCCTCTTCCAAGAGTTTTGAACCTTGGAGTAACTTTAACCTTCTAAAAATTAAAGTAATATGAGAAAATTATTATTTATACTAAGTATAATTTCTTTAATAGGAATTGCTACTTCATGTAAAAAGGACTTTTTAAATACGTCGCCACTTGGAGCTTATTCCGATGCTGCCGTATGGGTAGACCCTAATCTGGCCGCGGCATTTGTCAATCAATGTTATGAAAATGCAATAGGTTATCCTTTCTGTATTACCAGAATTGATGACTATGTTGATGAAACATCATTCACTCCCGACTGGGGTGTTTTCGACTTCGACAAATGTGTTGTTACACAGGACAATATCACCGGCTGGGAGTCGAGTGGATCTTCTCAGGATTCATACCATCTTCTCTGGAACCAGCTTTATTCTAATGTCAGGGCTTGCAACCTGTTTTTCTCAAAAGTGAAAACTGTTGTATTTCCTGATGATGCAACAAAAACACGTACTCTTGGCGAGGTTTATTTCCTGAGGGCTTATACCTATCATTACCTGGTTGCCATGTATGGTGGTGTGCCTATTATAACCAAACCTTACGGGTTAGGTCAGGATTATGATATTGCAAGGAACACCTATGAGGACTGCATAAACTACATCACAGGTCAGCTCGACTCTGCTGCAACAATGCTTCCTGCATCATTTACAGGTGATATGCGCGGCCATGCAACCCAGGGAGCTGCTCTTGCTCTTAAAGCTAGAACACTGCTTTATGCTGCCAGTGATTTGCATAATACTACAACTTATGCACCAGGATATGCAAATCCTGAACTGCTGGGTTATACTACCGGAACCCAGGCTTCACGGTGGACAGCCGCCAAAGCTGCTGCAAAAGCAGTAATAGATCTGAATCAATTTAGCCTGTATCATGCAACTCCTGCCCCGGGTGATTCTATTGCCCAGACTTTTGTCAATTATTTCCTGTCTTACGGTTATGAGACAGAAGACATCCTTCTTCAGTATTTCACGCTCAAGACAGGAGCAAGCTGGTCAGATTACAATCCGGCCGAGTACTGCGGGCCAAATGGTTACCACAACTGGGGTAACAATACTCCTCTGGGAGATATGGTCGATCAGTATGACATGAAAGACGGTTCATCTTTCGACTGGACCAACCCTGCGGAGATTGCCAATCCTTACGCTAAACGCGACGCTCGTTTCTATGCTTCAATTCTATATGAAGGTTGTCCATGGAGAAAACGTCCCGTTGATGTTCAGGCTATCGATCCATGGGACAAACTTCAGGTAGGTCATGTTTATTCCGATGCTGCCGGTACCCAACAACTTGTTCCGGGTGTAGATACCCGTCAGGGGCCGATTGAAAACTGGAACGGAGGGAGAAGCGGTTACTACCTGCGGAAATTTATCGATCCTACACTCGACCCTCAATATGTAAAGCAGGATATTCCTTTCCGTCACATACGTTATGCTGAAGTTCTTTTGAACTATGCAGAAGCATGTATTGAGGAAAATACAGGAAGTGACCTCGCAGATGCTAGAACTTATATCAATATGATCCGTACAAGGGCAGGACAGCCAGGTATAGCATCAGGTCTCTCACAAGCAGCAATGCGTACCGCCGTAAGACACGAACGTCGGGTTGAGCTTGCATTTGAAAACCATCGCTTCTGGGACGTACGCCGCTGGGTGATTGGTCCGGATGCATATAAACCAACACATCGTGTTGAAGTGAAATATGTAACTCCGGCTGCAACCAATTATCGTAAGACTGATGGTTCTACATGGGGCGCTCCGATTTATTCCAACGCACTTTTGGTTGAAGAAACAAGATCATGGGATGCATCTAATAAATGTTATTTCTTCCCGATTTACAGGAATGAAATGAATAAAAACACCAAGCTTATTCAGAACCCGGGTTATTAATATTATTTAATTTTCTTTATTTGGCAGGCAGAGCTTCCGGGCTTCTGCCTGCCTTTTTTTATTCACAAAGTGTAAGTAAGACTATCTATGTCAAAACCAATGAAGGATGATTTTGTAATATCGATAAACTTGTTTTAATTTGCCTTCAGAAATAGTGCAATGCTGAATAATGCATAGAAGACCCAGTTTTATTAGGTTTTTATTATCTGATTATATCACAACCCGATGAATTATGTCTAAATATCTCAGAATAATTAACTTTCATGATCAACATCTGTTCCAAAACACGCTGATCATTTCTTTTTTGACTTTTTTTATATGCTCCTGCAATAATATGCATGTTAATGATCAGTTTCAAAATATAGAAAAAAACAAGATTCACCCGGCAGGGATAGCTATAGATTATCCATTGGGAGGTACAATTTTCCCTCCAGAATTTCCGGCGCCTGAATTTTTGTGGAAAGACACGTTGAAAACATCGGCTCATTGGCACATCCGCCTCTTAACGCAAAGTGGAAAAGAGTTATATAGCAAAATTGTAGAAGCATCGTCATGGAGGCCCGATTCAGCAACCTGGTCAAATATAAAAACTGCTTCTGCAACAAATCCGGTTTCCGTCACAATCATTGGTGAACACAAGGGCATTCTTGGCGCCAGATATTCATCCGGCAGGATTTCCTTTTCCTTCTCAAAGGATTCCGTCGGAGCTTCAGTTTTTTACAGGGCTGTTCCGCTGCCATTTGGCTATGCTGTAAAGAATGTACGTGAAATACAATGGTATTTGGGAAGCATTAACGGTGGGAAACCACATAAGATACTGGACAATATACCTGTTTGTGCAAATTGCCATTCTTTTTCAGGGAACGGACTTCTGGCTATGGATATTGATTATGCCAATGACAAAGGATCATACGTCATTGCCCCTATTAAGGACACTATTCATCTGACTTTTGATAAAATAATAACATGGGACGATTACAAAAAAGAAGATGGAGTAGTTACATATGGTTTACTATCTCAGATCTCCTCCGATGGTAAATACGTCCTATCCACAGTGAAGGACCGTTCCGTCTTTGTTGCTGTGGATAACCTGGCGTATTCACAATTGTTTTTCCCGATCAAAGGGATCATTGCTGTTTATGACAGGGATGCAAAGAAATTTTATGCGCTTCCGGGTGCTTCCGACAAGCAATATGTTCAAAGTAATCCTAACTGGTCACCCGATAACCGTGAAATAATGTTTACCAGGGCCAACAGGTACATGTCTTCTAAAATTGATAATTCAAAAAGTATATTGCTGAATTTAGAGGATGCTGATGAATTCGTTACAAAGCATAAGCCATTTAAGTTTGACTTGTACCGTCTTCAGTTTAATGAAGGTATGGGTGGGCAGGCCGTGCCTGTAAATGGTGCTTCCAATAATGGTAAAAGCAACTTCTTTGCGCGGTATTCACCCGATGGTAAGTGGGTAGTGTTTTGTCAGTCTGAAAACTATATGTTATTGCAGCACGACAGTAAACTATATATAATGCCTGCCAGTGGAGGGACACCCCGTTTAATGAACTGCAATACAAAAAATATGAATTCCTGGCATTCATGGTCGCCCAACAGTAAATGGCTTGTTTTTTCTTCAAAAAGCAGAGGGCCGTACACTCAGTTATACCTTACCCATATAGATGAAAATGGCAACGATTCACCTCCGGTTTATCTCGAAAATCTGGCGTTTGACAATAGAGCCGCTAATATTCCCGAGTTTTTCAGCGATAAGTATAATAATTTCAGGAAAATGACTGATGACTTTTCCCAGAATGCCATGTATTATACCCGGTCAGCCTCGTTAAACATTACATCCAAAGAGTATAAAAACGCCATGGCCAATATTGATAAGGCAATTAAAATAGACAGTACTTTTTTTGACGCCTACAAAGACAGGTTAATGCTGAATATAATTTTAGGGAGGGCAAGGTCGACTGATGATATACATGACAGGATGATTGCAAAAAGGCTTATTGAGAAGCAGATCCGGCAGAATCCTGAGGACAAGTCGCTTTATATTAAGCGTGGTGAATTGCAGTTGCTTATGGATGATTATGATGGAGCATTGAAGGATGGTTTATATGTATTAAAATCAAATGCGAATATTTACAGCGAATATGATTTAATTTCAACAACGTACCAAAAGATGGGGGAATGGAATAAGGCAATACCCTATTTAAAAAAAATGCAGGAACTTCAGCCTGATAACACATTGGTATCCTATAACCTAGCTATTTCATATCAGAATATTCAACAATTCGGGCCGGCACTTGATCTCTTGAATGGAATCATTGACAGATATCCTGATGAGGCGAATTATTATCTTTCACGGGCGAATTTATTTATGCTGAAGGGAGATATACAGGACGCGAAAGCCGATTTTGAAAAGGCAGTATCGGTTGATCCTGAAAACTATAAATGTTACCTGGAAAGAGGATTTTTCTTAAAGAATACTTCATCTTCCGATAGGGGGAAGGCCAATTTTGACAAAGCAATAGCACTGTTGGGGGACGAAATAAAGAAAAACCCTCAGGATGCCCCGTTGCTGATTCATCGTGCTGAAATTATGGAGCAGACTGGCAATGTACAGAATGCGTTTACTGAGTATGAAAACTATTTAAAAATATGGCCACTCAATTATTCTGTCCTGGCTAAGAAAGCATTAATTCTAAGTTCCTTGAAACAATGGCCACAGGCAATTGATGAATATAACATCATTATCAATAATTTCCCCGGGAATGCAACAATGTTTTTCAACAGAAGCCTTACTTTTCAGCAATCAGGCAATCTGCAAAAAGCCCTTGATGATGTCAATAATGCTATTCGTATTGATCGGGGTAAATATGCATACTATTTTCAAAGATCAAGGATAAGATATCAGTTGGGTGACCAGACGGGTTACAAAAGTGACCTCAAAGCTTCATCGGCCCTGTTAAATGAACAAAGCAAGACAAGGAAACTGGACAAAAAAGAGCTGGAAATCTTGTCAATGATTCAAAAGCTATTGAATAATACGCCAGGTACACGTTAATCTTATTAAGGCACCATAACTATCTAAAGAAAACATAATACCAGAAAGTATCCCCGAAACGTCTTTTCAATGTGGGTTCAGCCGATCTGATATCATTATTATATAGTTTAAGTACAGACAGATACTGATTCCAGCGAAGTTCAGTGTCGTTGCTTATATGAAGATTTCCTAAATCAGGTAAGTTACCTTTGTTCGAAGCTGCCAGGGCTAAAGCCGCTTCTTCAACATGCACAGGTAATCTTGTAAATCCGAATTTCTCAAACTCAGGCAAGGCCAGGGCGATGCCCTTAAGATTTTTCTTCAGTAACATGAATGCCACATTGTACTCAAATGCCTTCCTGTTCAATGAATCGGATGCCAGGATCATTTCAATATTAATGTACGGATCATCTGTGATTGAAAAAAAGTCATTTTCTACCTTGTTTTGTCTCTTTTCTCCAAGTTCCTTGTCACTATTTACTGCAGCATCATTAAATAATAGTATTTCAAATGATTTTGCCTCATTTTTATAAAAAAGTGTTTTCTTTAAAATGTTTATATACCTGGAAGCTACTTCATAATTGCCATTTATTAATTCGGTCCTTATGAGCATTTTTAACCCTTCCGGTGAATGTCCTTTTATTACCATATTCTCAAATGCCCATCGGTGTGCTTCATTAATCATCCCTATTTCGTAATAGAAATATCCGCCGCGGTTAAGTACCTCACCAACCATGTCCCATTTAAGGAAGAGAGTTTTTCCATCAGGACTCTGGAGGAAATGAAACAGCATATCATCCAGTTTATCCGTTTCACAAAGAGCAATATTATTGAAAAAGATCGTCAATGAATTGGAAGGAGGATTTAAGGTGTTGAAAGCAATTACTTCATTAAACTTGTTCTGATAAAATAAATTTTCGACATAGAAGTACTGTTTTGCTTTTTTATCATACCTATAGCTCCCGGTTATAACAAGAATTATAATCAGAAGGGCAGAGGTAATAAGACTGATGTAAAACTCAGAGATTCGGAATTTGTAAGGGAGCCGGAATCTGATTTTAGATATCAGGGGAACTACTGAAATGATCCCGGTAACCGAAAGAAAGAGAATCTGTTGAGATCCGGTATTTTGATCTGAGAATGGAAAAGTCAAAAGCGACTTTCCTGACTGGAAAAAGAAATATTCTTTTGATATGTAAAAAGTTATAAAGCACAGACACCACAATGCAATAATCCGGATCCATCCCTTATTCTCTTTATCAAATATTAAATAAAACGTAGTGATTAAAAGAAAGACCCAGGCAAAACCTCCTGTGGCATAAATACATAATGGAGCTAATATAACAGGCGCCCATCCTTTTAAAAAAAGTAAATATCTTATTACGAACCAGAATAGAGCCAGCTGAAGTAATAACCCGAGGTTATTGAAAAGTAAAAACCGGTAATCTGTTTGCAGATAGAAAAGAGATGCCCCGATCAAAAAGGGGATAACCCCTGATTGTTGTCCTCTTAAAGTATTAAAGATTTTTGATACCAAAACTGTATTCAGCGTAAGGACCGATGTAAGAATTAATGCCCCTGCAAGCGGATGATAGTAGAATGTAGAAAAGAACTTGCCAAGCCATATAAGAAAACCCCCGGGCTGGTGAAGATTCTCACGGAGAAAATCCAATGAAAAAATGAATAGAGAAGACTTTTCCTGGTAAAAAAATATATAGTTGCCAAAAAATCCAAAATATATGAATGAAGCAATAAAGAATACCAGGTATGGAAGCCAGGAAATGAAAGACCTATTTATTTTCATATTTTGATTCATCTTAATTATTTTAAGTATCAATAATCTAGTTTCTGTAATAAGAACTAAGATACTTTATTTCCTCTTCTAGTGATGGATTCATTCGGAATGACAAGCGGTTTTTTCAAAATCTGTTTCGCCCGTTGAGATTCCTCATTTCGCTTCGCTTCATTCGGAA
>PMNJ01000232.1:0-163 GCA_003162595.1 Bacteroidales bacterium
ACAATAACCTGATAAGAGCATAAACAATAAGAAAGATAACACAGAAGATACTATTTTATCAAGGCTTAATAAATTTTGGTAAGGACCTCTCTTCTGAAAACATGGTCGCAGTGTTAATTAGTGCCAGGTGAGAATAAGCTTGCGGGAAGTTGCCTAAAAGCCT
>PMNJ01000232.1:229-3681 GCA_003162595.1 Bacteroidales bacterium
AAATTATATTCAGCCATGAGCAATAAAGATGCATCGAGTTCAGAATTATTATAGGTTTGAGTAAATGTTTGAAGGTCATCTTTCCAGCCGTTATTTAACACGTCCTCTTTTATATCATTGGCAATACCTCTCCATGTTTCCTTATAGTATGTTTTATTCAGTAGATGAGCTATTTCAGAAGCTCTGTCCATTGCAACCCAACTCATAACTTTTGAGAATACAAAGTGTTTTTCTTCATTTCGGAATTCCCAGATACTTTTATCCGGCTTTTCCCAATGAGTCGAAACGGTAAGAGAAATGTTACGCACAATCTCCCACATATCTTCTATCTCATCCAGTGTGCCGGGAAAAACCTCATAATACTGATAAATTACGTTTAGCAAATAGCCAAATATATCATTCTGCTTCTGATAGAAAGCCGCGTTCCCGATTCTTACAGGTTTTGAATTCTCATAGCCAGCCAGGTGGGGCAGGTCAATTTCTGTAAGGTCCCGTTCACCCCTGATACCGTACATTACTTGGAATGAATCGTTTTTTGATTTTAGAATTCCTTTTAAATAAACAAGGAAACGCTGGGCAGTATTGTAATGTCCCATTTTAAGCAATGTATCTATTGACATTGAAGCATCACGGAGCCAGCAGAAACGATAATCCCAATTACGCACATGACCAATAGTTTCAGGGATACTCGTAGTGAGCGCTGCCAGCACAGCCCCGGTAGACTGGTATGACATTACTTTTAATACGAGTAAGCTCCTTATTATTTCCTCGGTGTATTTTTCGAATTTCTTTGAACGGTTAGTCCAGTTAAGCCAGTAGACTTTTGTCCTCTGGAATTCAATGTAGACCCTTGTAATATCAATATCGATAATCTTTTGATTGTATGATAACAGGAGAAACTCATGATGTCTGAGCGTAACCTCAGTTGAATTGAGAATATCTTTGCAGTTTAAGCTTGAATAAAGATAGATACAATCTGTTGGAATATCCCGTGAATAAGTTTTTATATGATTATCTTCCACAATATTTGAAACTTCTTCCCTTGCATAATTAAAAGCAGGGTAATATTTGACTTTAAAGGTGGGAGCGCCAGAAATCCACTTGATATAGCGATAAATTTCAGCAGGAGCAAAGTAGTTATTTTCAGTCAGCTTATAACGTGGCATAAAGTCAATAACCTCAAATGTGCCTTCATCTGATTTAAATTCTGTGCACAATACATTGGTCCAGTAGATGTACTTCTGTGAAATTTTATATTCATCGCCAACCACAAAACCGAAAAAGCCTCCTATCTCATTATCAATTAGTTTGGCGAATACAGACGGCGAATCAAAATCCGGAAGACAACACCAGTCGATACTTCCTTTCTCCGAAACAAGGGCCGCACTCCGGCAATTACCAATTACTCCGTAATTCAGATTATTCATAAATATGCTTCATCATTAATTGACAACCATTTATTTTCTTTAATAAAAAACCAGTTCGCATATGACATCTCAAAGATAATATCGAATTTATTAACTGATCAGAAGTATTCGATAAGAAGTATACTCATAATATCATTTCAAAACAATTATATATCACATTTGTTTAACTTTATATAATCCTCTTCTTTGTAAAAGCAAATTAGCCCGATTAACAATTATTATGGATAATAATACAGAAGCAGAAATAAAAGAAAAATTCAGAGGTGCAAAGAACAGACTGGTATTGCTTGACTATGATGGAACACTTGTTAACCATACGCCGCTGCCTGAAACAGCAATTCTTCCGGAACATATGTCTGACATTATAATAAAATTGGTTGATAATCCACAAACAAAAATATTTATTATAACCGGCAGAGGACGCAGTGACATTGATAAATTTTTAGATCATATCCCGATAAATATAATTGCAGAACATGGAGCAATGATTAAGATTGATGGAGTTTGGAAGAATCAGATAATCAATAATATTTTGTGGAAAAAAGCAATTTTGACTGTTTTAAAACAGATTACTGATGTTTGTCCGAAATCCTACGTGGAGGAAAAGAATTTTTCTTTAACATGGCACTACCGGAATGTTGACACCGATCTTGGATATTCATGTTCAAGGAAATTGATTCATCTTTTACATGGAATAATTCCTTCTTATAATTTAAGAATCCTGGATGGAAATAAAGTAGTGGAAATATTGACAAATGAAACCGGTAAAGGAAATGCCGTAAAGAAATTATTTGAGCAACGAGCCCTATGATTTTGTATTATCAATCGGAGATGATGCGACAGATGAAGAGATGTTTGAGTTTTTCTTGAATCATCCGAGCGCTTTTACAGTTAAGGTAGGAGCAGGTACTACACATGCAAGATACAGACTCAAAAGCATAAATGAAGTTGCCTCACTTTTAAAAAAATTATCAGGATGAGATTAAACATTTCAGTTATACTTTCACTCCTTTTTGCTGTTGGACTGGTAGCCTTTGGATTTACTTTTTACCAGAGTTCAGCTGAAAAAACTAAATTGAACAATGATCTTGAATCGCGTACAATACAGGTTACAAATGAGATATTCATACACGATGCCTTGTTTTTTGAAAAATTGGGTCAGAATAACATTAACTTTTTTTCAGACAGTATAAACAGACAATTTAATCTGCTTGGATTTGCAATCTATTACAATTACGACAGCATTCTGTGCAGCAATTCTGTACGAGGTTTTATTAAGTATTCGAGAGACTACATTTCCCAATCAATAAATGCAGATACTTCTATTGGGAATTTTTTTAAATCAGAAAACGGGAAAATATTTCAATATATAAGACCGATAAAAAAATCAGGCAGATCCAATAACGCCGTAGTATTTTACGCTGATGCAGGATATATAAATAAAGTCCTCCGGAACATCTGGTCCCGTAATTTCATGGGTTGGTTTCTTCAGGCATTTCTAGTCTCTGTGGTTACTTTACTTTTGATACGTTGGGGCGTTTTAAGACAGGTAAATAAAATTGTTGAATGGGTAAAAGCAATACGAACAGGAAATTTACGACAAATAAAGCCTGAACCTCATCTCGACTTTCTTGATCCGCTGCATAAAGAGATCGAATCTATTGCACAGGCTATGAATGAAGCCAAAGCCACTGCTGAGGAAGAAGCACGGTTAAGAACAAGCGCAGAGGCTATCTGGACTCCTGAAAGACTCAGGGTGGAGATGGAAAACCTTTTACATGGAAAGAAGCTGATAGTAGTATCCAATCGGGAGCCATATATGCATATTCACGAGGGTAAAGATATTAAATGCATCGTTCCTGCCAGTGGTTTGATTACCGCCATGGAACCTATACTGAAGGCTTGCAGCGGCCTCTGGATTGCATCAGGAACGGGAGATGCCGATAAAGAGACTGTAGACAAACATAATAAAGTTGAAGTTCCTCCTGAGGCGCCAAAATATACTTTAAGAAGGCTATGGCTTAC
>PMNJ01000355.1 GCA_003162595.1 Bacteroidales bacterium
CCGGGGATACTTGTGATTTTGGTCACTGCAATCGGATTTCTTCTTGCCGGATTAAATATGGTAAGAGAAAAAGAGATCGGGACAATTGAGCAGATCAACGTTACACCTGTAAGAAAATATCANNTTTGTTGCATTTTTTTGCATGATCATTTTCATCCTGATGAGCGGGATCTTCACCCCCTATGAAAGCATGCCAATGTGGGCCCAGGACTTCGATCTTATTAACCCTGTTGCTTACCTTATGAGAATAAACAGGATGGTTATGCTCAAAGGATCATCAATACATGATATCAGCAGGGAGTTATATTCGCTGGTCATAATTGCAATTGCTTTCACAACACTGGCAGTAAGAAGGTATAGGAAAACAGTGTAAAGGCGAGAAAATATAATAGATTAATTGATTGAGATAACTGCCTCGACAGGCCAATGATCTGAGATATAGATTCCGTGTTCTTCTTTGATTACAGTCTTGTAATCCAATACTCTCATACCGTTCCTTACGAAAATGTAGTCTACTCGTGCAGTTTTTTTTGTTTTGTCAAAAAAACCATTGTATGTATAAACCGGACCGAGGGGTCGCTTTTCAGTTATAACATAAGAATCTTTTAACAGTGGTACGCTTTCATCAGGTCCGGTTAAGATTGAATAACCATTACTGGTCGGGGGCATATCAAAATCTCCGGAAATTATGAAGGGGTAACCATCAGCTATTTTACTGACTTCTTTAAGAAGTATTTTTGAACTCATTATACTGGCAGAATCAGAATCATTTGCAAAATGAGTATTGAAAAAGAAAAAATGTTTATGGCTTTTCTTTTCAACAAGTTCCATCCAGGTCACAATCCGGGGCATTGAAGAGCCCCATCCCATTGAACCTGCAATTTCAGGTGAATCGGAAAGCCAGAAAGTGATGTTCCTGATCAAATCAAATTTTTCTTTCCTGAAAAAGACCGGGTTCATCTCTCCTTCCCTTGCTCCATCGTATTGACCTACACCAACTGATGAATAATCCATGAGAATTGTTTCGAGAACCTGATACTGATTCCATAATACTTCCTGCATGCCAAAAACATCAGGTTTTTCTTTTAATATAAAATCACAAACCTGTGAGGCCCTTTTTGGCCAGGAGTAAATACTATCTTCCGGATTATTATATCTTACGTTCAGTGTCATTACTTTAATATTATTCTCTGCAGATTTATGAGAGCAACCGGAACTAACAACTGAAAAAATAATAGCTAAACAGATAGGCAGGTTTTTCATTTTCCCCGAATTTTTATCAAAGATAATAATCTGAAACTTAATTATCATAATTGTTGTCACCTTGCTTCACCCATTGTATTCTGAAAGGTTATGCCCAATTATTTATATATTTGCAGGATTGATGCATAAGGGGTATACAACTCATCCTGTGAACTTGTACCCATTCAGATGTTAGCTTTATCGACTATAATATTTTAATTGATGCCTGATGTAATAAAGCTTTTACCCGACTCGGTAGCCAACCAGATAGCTGCAGGAGAGGTAATACAAAGGCCTGCGTCTGTAGTAAAGGAGCTGATTGAAAATTCGGTTGATGCGGGTGGAAAAAACATCAGGGTAATAATAAAAGACTCCGGGAAAACACTTATTCAGGTAATTGACGACGGATCGGGAATGTCTGAGACCGATGCCAGGCTGTCATTCGAAAGACATGCCACATCAAAAATTAAAACTGCCCAGGATCTATTTTCAATCACAACAAAAGGATTCAGGGGAGAAGCTCTTGCCTCCATTGCTGCTGTCGCGATGGTTGAACTCAAAACACGGCGTGAAGAAAGTGATACCGGTATACTGGTAGTTGTTAGCGCTTCAAAGGTTGAAACGCAGGAACCCTGCAGTTGTCCTGTCGGATCAAGTTTTTCAGTTAAAAATCTGTTTTTCAACATACCGGCACGACGGAAATTTCTTAAATCAGACAACACTGAAATCAGACATATTGTCAATGAATTCCAGAAGATCGTATTAGCTCACCCCGATATAAGATTCTCTCTTCATCACAACGACACTGAGATATATAACCTGGCTGCTGCTAATTTAAGACAACGTATAATAGGTGTTTTCGGAAAACAGATAAACCAGGACCTGATAACTCTTGAGACAGGAACAAACCTTATAAATATAAAAGGATTCATAGGAAAACCGGAGAATGCAAGACGGACTTACGGGGAACAGTTCTTTTTTGTGAATAACCGCTTCATGAAACATCCTTACTTCCATAAAGCAGTCGTTGAAGCTTACCAGAATATCCTTCCTGTTGAAGCGATCCCCTCATACTTTATATTCCTGGAAGCTGATCCGGCTTCTATCGATATAAATATTCATCCTACAAAAACTGAGATAAAATTTGAGGACGAAAGATCAATATGGCAGATACTTATGGCATCGGTGAGGGAGGCTCTTGGCAGATTTAATATAGTTCCTTCTCTGGATTTTGAAAATGAAGCTCTCATAGATATCCCGGTTATGAGGTCATCGAATATTATACCTGAACAGCCTAAGATTGAGATCAATTCACAGTTTAATCCATTTGACGGAGAAGTGAGAACTAATGAAAGATCAGGATTCGTTGAACGGTTTGAGAGAGAAAACACAGCAAACTGGGAAAAACTCTACACAACTCTTGAAAAAGAAAATGATAATCCGGAACAATTCGGCAAGATAAAGGAATCACAAAGGAAGTTCTTCCAGGTAAAAAATAAATACTTTGTTTGTCCTGTCAAATCCGGCCTCATGCTTATCGACCAGAAGAGGGCTCACGAAAGGGTTCTTTATGAAAGGTTTCTAGAATGTCTAAGCAATAACAGGGCAATAAGTCAGATCGATATGTTCCCTGTTATAGCTGAGTTAAACCCTGCAGACTATTTTATTCTGAAAGAAATCGAAGGAGATTTGGAATTACTTGGATTCAGTATCAGCCATTCAGGTAAAAATAAAATCACAATTAACGGCAGGCCTGCTGACAGTGATTCTTCCGATCCTCTCGAGATGCTGGAGATCTTGCTTGAGGATTATAAAAACACACAGGCAGACCCTTCAACAAGCGCAAAAGAAAAGGTAGCTGCAGGTATGGCTTGTGCATCTGCCATACAATATGGAAAAGTGTTGAATCAGGGCGAGATGGAGGATCTTTTTGATACACTTTTTGCATGCCAGGCGCCAAATTATTCACCCAAAGGCAAACCTGTTATAAGTATCATCACTCTCGAAGAAATTGATAAAAGATTTAAATAAAAATGGTTTATGATGTTAAATGTTTTCATCAACGCTTGAAAATCAATGACAAAATGTCGGATCGAAATGGGGAATAAGTTTTGGCCCGACAATTGAAGACCTGAAATATTATAAAAACTGATAAATGAACGGATACGGCAGAGGAATTCTGGGATTACCACCGGTAGTGAAGAATATAATAATGATCAATGTGTTAATGCTCCTGGCATATTATGCAGTGGGGAGCGTTTTTGGTGTTGATCTCAACAGTTTGCTCGGATTATATTTTCCAAAATCAGAACAATTCAAGCCTTTTCAGATTGTAACTCATATGTTTATGCATGGTGGTTTCATGCATATTTTCTTTAATATGTATGCCCTGTTCATATTCGGACCGATTCTTGAAAATGTGTGGGGACCAAAGCGGTTTTTCATATTCTATATGGTTTGCGGACTAGGTGCAGCTTTTACTCATGAAACTGTGATCTTTTTCCAATACCATCATCTTCTCCAGAGCCTCACACCAGAAAACATCCAGGTTGTGCTAAATGAAGGTACGGCATATTTTCACCAGGGAAAGGTATTTACCGACCCTGATATGCAAAATCTTCAGATATTGCTAAATACTCCCACAGTAGGCGCTTCCGGTGCAATATTTGGGGTTTTGCTCGCATTCGGAGTCCTATTCCCTAATACACAATTAATTTTACTTATTCCTCCGATGCCTATAAAAGCCAAATACCTGGTTCTGGGATATGGCGCTCTCGAACTTGTACTTGCTGTGACACAACCGGGAAGCAATATTGCCCATGCAGCACACTTAGGCGGTATGCTATTCGGCTATATCCTCATCAGGTACTGGAGGAAAACAACAAACACTTTATATTAATGGGAATCTGGGATGAAATAAAACTGACTTTCAGAAATGGAAGTAACCTTACCAGGCTGATCTATATCAATATTGTAGTTTTTGTCGTATTATCAATTGTTGCCGGTATTGGGTTTCTGCTTAATAACCAGGAAATCTCCGGGAAAGCTCTTGATCTCTTTTCCGTTCCTGCTTCATTTAATGCTTTATTGCTAAAGCCATGGACATTAATTACGTACATGTTCACACATAAAGATATCTGGCATATCCTGTTCAATATGTTATGGCTTTACTGGTTTGGCAGGATCTTCCTGGAATATCTCGATGAGCGAAAACTTGTGGCTGTTTACTTACTTGGGGGGATCAGCGGCGCCCTGGTTTATATTCTTTCCTTTAATGTTTTCCCCGCGTTTACAGGTGTTGTAGCCGACTCTGTTGCAATCGGAGCATCAGCATCTGTTATGGCTGTTGTAATTGCAATTGCCACTTATGTACCCGATTATACTGTCCAGCTTTTTTTATTTGGAAGGATTAAGATAAAATACATGGCGCTGGCAATATTTATCCTTACATCAATAATGGACTTTTCTGTAAACTCCGGAGGTAAACTTGCCCATATCGGAGGAGCCTTTTTTGGTTATTTTTATATTATCAGCCTGCGACATGGACATGATATTGGAAAAGGATTCAACAGGATAATAGATTTTTTTGTAACAATATTTAAACCAAGGAAAAAACTTAAAGTCACGTATAAAAAAGTTGCCACTGAATATGAATATAACAAAATTAAAGCTGAGCATCAGAAGCGGATCAACAATATATTGGAAAAGATATCAAAGGGAGGATATGAAAGCCTGACGAAAGAGGAAAAGGAAACTCTTTTTAAAGAGAGTCAGAAAAAAAATTGATCTTAGAAATTTGTCTGTCTGTATTACTTTTTACCCCCCTTGTCAAAAAACAGGTTTCTTCAACAGTACTTACATTGAATACCGGTAAATTTATAATCATAAAACATTGTAATTGAGAAAGATTCTTTATAAAATTCTTTTAGTTGTAAACTTAATCTTTGCTTTTACACTTCTGATATCATACCTCGCGGTTGTTATCAGTCCGGAGGATTTTGCTCTTCCTGCTTTTTTTGGCCTTGCTTACCCCTATCTGCTACTAATCAATATTTTACTGGTAATTATATGGGCGATGTTATTAAGATTCGAGGCCTTTATTTCGGCCGTAGTAATTGCAATCGGATTTACTCATTTCTCGAATTATATAAAACTTACAAAACCAGCGGGAGATAAAACCAACACATTTAAGGTATTAAGTTACAATGTCCGCTTGTTTAATTTTTTTGAAAATAATCATGGGATCACTTCCGAAAGAAAAGTAATTGAGTTTATCAAAACTCAGAAACCTGATATTATTTGTCTTCAGGAGTTTCTGGTATCAGGTTATCCAGCAGTGGAAGAGGCATTAATGATAGACGCTTTGGGGGGGAAATATTATTCTCACACGAAACTTATTGGAAGCGGTAAAAACAGATACTACGGAATTGTAACTTTCAGCAAATTTCCAATTATCAGGAAAGGTGAAATAGTTCATCCCGGTTCTTCGAGTCTTTCAATATATACCGATGTTCTGATAAAGAATGATACCTTCAGGATTTTTAATAACCATCTACAGTCCTTTAGGTTAAGGAGACTGGAACGCTCATTTATTGAGGAGTTAACAGCCTCCAATGATAAAGAGACTGTGAAGGAGGTAAAAAGTTTATCGGTCAGCCTGAAAAAGGGATTTGTAAAGAGAGCTCTCCAGTCGCAAGTGGTAAAAGATAATATTAATAAGTCACCCTATCCGGTAATTGTCCTTGGGGACTTTAATGACACGCCTGTATCTTATTCCTACAGAAAAATACGTAAAGGGTTAAATGATTCCTTCCTCAATTCAGGATATGGCGCAGGATTCACATATAGAGGGAATTACCCCCGAAACAGGATAGACTACATATTATATGATGACAACCTTATCAATAGTTATTTCGAGATAATTAAAGTGAAATATTCCGATCATTATCCAATCGTAGCATATTTTAAAAAGAAAATCTAAAATGGGAGCTTCCTGAAATCCACATTTCCACCTGAGATAATCAAGCCAATCTTTTTACCTTTAAATAAACCGGAGTTTTCCTTTACGACAGCCAGAACTGTTGCTGATGATGGCTCAATAATAATTTTCATCCTCTCCCAGACAAGAAGCATACATTCAATTATTGAATCTTCTTTTACAGTCAGAATCTTATCTACATTCTTCCTGATAACTGAAAACGTAAGCTCACTAAGTGATGTCAGAAGCCCGTCAGCACATGTGACCGGATTAATAGAAGGGGTCAATTTCCCCGTGGTGAAAGATATAAATGCGTCATTAGCTTTCTCTGGTTCTGCGCCAATAACCTGAATATTATCATTAATCCCTTTTACACATGCTGAAGTGCCGCTCATCAGTCCACCCCCACCTACCGGTGCAATAACTATCTCAAGGTCACCTTTTTCCTGGAGAAGTTCCAGAGCGGCAGTCCCCTGTCCGCAGATAACATTAAAATTATCATAAGGATGAATAAGTGTCGCCCCGGTTTTTCCCATTATAAGGCGTGTTGCCTCTTCGCGTGCTTGCAGAGTCGGTTTGCAGAATGTAATTTCAGCTCCATAGCCTTCTACAGCATTTTTCTTAACAATGGGTGCATTTTCGGGCATCACAATACTCGCTTTTATTCCATTCATTCTGGCAGCCAGAGCAAGGGCTGCAGCATGATTCCCTGATGAATGTGTTACAACACCTCTGAGCCTTTCCTCAGAGGACATTGAGAGGACTGCATTGGTAGCACCTCTGAACTTAAATGCACCAACCTTCTGAAAGTTTTCGCATTTAAAAAACAACTCACAGTTAAATAGCTTATTTAATTGCAGAGATGTCATAACCGGAGTATTATGAACAAATGACTTAATTCTTAAGTGTGCAGCCTGGATATCCTCGAGCTCAGGTATTCTCATAGAAAATGTTTTCTCAAAAATAATAAAATAGGGACTTGCCATGGCAAGTCCCTACTAAATCATCAATAATTATTTTATTCTCTAGAAAAGACTCCAGGCAACAGTAACTCCTGCCATAACAACAGCTACCATGGACATAAGTTTTATAAGGATATTCATTGAGGGGCCGCACGTATCTTTGAACGGATCTCCGACGGTATCTCCTACGATACTTGCTTTATGGCATTCACTTTTTTTACCACCGTAGTTTCCTCTTTCAATGTATTTTTTAGCATTATCCCATGCACCTCCGGCATTATTGAGCATACTTGCAAGAGTAAACCCGGTTGTCATTCCACCAATCAGCAACCCAACAACTCCTGGAACACCAAAAACAACTCCTATGACAACAGGAACTATAATTGCCATAAGGGCAGGAACAACCATTTCTTTCTGTGCGCCTTTGGTTGCAATTGCCACACATTTTGCATACTCGGGTCTTCCTGTCCCTTCCATAATCCCCGGAATTTCACGGAACTGTCGTCTTACTTCATCAACCATTCGTCCTGCATTCCTTCCTACAGCTTTCATAGCCATTGCAACAAATACAAAACACATCATTGCTCCTATGAAAAGCCCTGCCAGCAATATCGGGTTAAAGAGTGACAGATTATATGCAGAAACAAAATCCTTGATTCCTGCATGCGATACTTCGACTGCCTGCTGTCCTGCCTGAACAGCTGCCGGTAGATGACTCTTATAAAACAACACATCACCGATCTGTTTATAACCATCAATACTTTTATCAGCAAGTCTGCCAAGCCAGAGTTTCACCTCCTCCATGTATGCCGCAACCAGAGCCAGGGCAGTAAGAGCAGCTGAACCAATGGCAAAACCCTTACCTGTAGCAGCTGTTGTGTTACCAAGCCCGTCAAGTGCATCAGTTCTTTCTCTGACTTCTTCCGGAAGTCCTGACATTTCAGCATTTCCTCCTGCATTATCTGCAATCGGTCCAAAAGCATCAGTTGCCAGAGTTATTCCAAGTGTTGAGAGCATACCAACAGATGCGAATCCTATACCATAAACACCCATAGCAAAGTTATGGAATCCTCCTGCAAATGAATATGCGGCAATAATACCTCCAACTATTGTCAAAACAGGTAGCCAGGTTGAGAACATCCC
>PMNJ01000163.1:0-11308 GCA_003162595.1 Bacteroidales bacterium
TCAATAACCTTGTCACCAACTTTACCACCATCCATCTGAAGTGATTTGAGTCCGTCAAGGTTTGCCGGTTTCTTAGTTACTGCAAGGTCAAGTATTTTGTTTGCCAGAGCCAGGAAGGCAGCATTCTTTGCAACAAAATCAGTTTCGCTGTTAAGGACTATCATTGCACCTATCTTGCCATCGGATGACACTTTTGACAGGACAACCCCTTCTGAGGCTTCCCTGTCAGCCCGTTTGTTGGCTACAGCCTGACCTTTTTTACGAATTATTTCAATTGCTTTATCAAAGTTGCCATCTGATTCTTCAAGAGCCTTTTTACAGTCCATCATCCCTGCAAGAGTGACTCTTCTTAATTTGGCAACATCAGCAGCATTTATAGCAGCCATAGTAATATCTTTATAAATTATAAATTTTGTTTTTATACTTCTTCTTCAGTCTCATCAGTTACCTTAACGATTTCTTCATCTGATTCGTCGGTAATATCGTCATCAACTTCAACTTCTTCCTCTTCTTCAACTATTGCTTCGATAATAGCGGCAGGGAGGTCTTTATTTTCAAGTTCTTTCCGCATCACTTTTTTATCTTTCTGCTGAGGCTCTTTGTCTTTTTCAATTTTTCTTTCATTAAGACCTTCTTCAATTGCCTGGCAAAGGATTCCGATTATTAAAGAAATCGACTTTGAGGCATCGTCATTTGCCGGAATCGGGAATTCGATATCGGAAGGGTCCGAATTGGTATCAACCATTGCAAAAACAGGAATCCCAAGTCTTTTTGCTTCTCTGACAGCAATATGTTCTTTAGTAACATCCACGATAAAAAGTGCCGATGGGAGCCTGGTAAGATCTATAATACTTCCGAGTGTTTTTTCAAGCTTGGCTCTCTGCCTTGTAACCTGTAATCTCTCACGTTTTGAAAGGTTCAGAAAGGTTCCGTCTATAGCCATCTTGTCGATGGATGACATTTTTTTAACAGCTTTACGGATAGTCGGGAAATTAGTAAGCATACCACCAGGCCAGCGTTCTGTTACATAAGGCATATTAACAGCCTTGACTTTTTCAGCAACAATCTCTTTTGCCTGTTTCTTTGTAGCTACGAATAGTACTTTTTTACCCGATTTGGCAATGTGTTTCATTGCTGAAGCGGCCTCATCAATTTTTACTACTGTTTTTTCAAGGTCAATAATGTGAATACCGTTACGCTCCATAAAAATATAAGGAGCCATTGCCGGATTCCATTTTCTTTTAAGGTGTCCGAAATGTACGCCTGCATCAAGTAATTCTTTGAAATTTGTTCTTGGCATTTTCTGTTTTTTTAAGTTTACATTCTTTCAATCAATTGTAAAGTAGCTCCGGTTATGGAAGTCTTTACAATTTAGATACTAAACTTGCATCTATAATGACTGTCTTTTTATTTTAACGTTTACTGAACTGGAATCTCCTGCGGGCCTTTGGCTGACCTGGTTTTTTCCTTTCAACTTCACGCGGATCGCGTGTAACAAATCCTTCAGCTTTAAGCTTCGATTTGCATTCAGCATCTATCATGATAAGGGCTCTTGTTATTCCAAGACGAAGAGCTTCTGCCTGCCCTTTTACTCCACCACCATCGAGATTGACATTGATATCATACCTGTCGACAGCATTCATAAGAACCAACGGCTGTGTCACTACATACTGAAGTGTTTCAGCTCCGAAATATTCTTTATAATCCCTGCCATTAACAGTAATTTTACCTTTGCCATCGCTTAAATATACGCGGGCTACAGCTGCCTTCCTTCTTCCAAGAGCATTGATGGTTTCCATATCTGTTGCTTAATATTTTTTAAAGTTCAATTTTTTTAGGTTTCTGTGCTTCATGAGGATGTTCTGTCCCGGCATAAACATGTAAGTTTCTGTAAAGTGCACTTCCAAGCCTGTTTTTAGGCAACATACCTTTTACAGCTTTCTCAACCAATCCGATAGGATTCTTTTTTAAAAGAGCTTCAGCAGTTGTAAATCTCTGGCCTCCCGGGTAACCTGTATGCCTTACATAAACTTTATCTGACCATTTTTCACCCGTCAGATCGATCTTTTCAGCATTGATAACAACTACATTGTCACCACAATCTACATGAGGTGTGAAGTCGGTTTTGTGCTTTCCTCTAAGCATTGAGGCCACGACTGATGCAAGTCTTCCGAGAACCTTGCCTTCAGCATCAATAATTACCCACTCCTTGTTTACAGTAGCTTTATTTGCTGAAACTGTTTTATAGCTTAAGGTGTTCACTTGTTTTTATTTTTTAATTGATATACTTATATTTAATGTAATTACCCCATTATTTTGGGGTCTGCAAAAATACAACATATTTCCTAAAAAAAAAGAAATCTGTACAGATTTTATTATTGTTCTGCAAAAGTAGGTTAATTTTATGACCTGTAAGCGAGAATAAAGTTTTTGATTTTCTTCGTTTACCCCGGCCCCAAGGGGAGCGAAGAAAATCAATTTACTCTTCGCCGGTTGGCGGAATGGGATAAATAAGTTGATTTTCGAGCGAATAGGGATTATTACTAGTTTCATTATTCTAATCAAAGTATATTGGTAATGGAAAACGATAAATTATTTCTCCGAAGGGCAATTGAAACAGCAACGATTGGTATTAGTGATGGAGGAGGACCTTTTGGTTCAGTCATAGTAAAAGATGGTAGAATAATCTCTGAAGCTTTTAACAGGGTGGTTTTAAATAACGATCCGACAGCTCACGCTGAAGTTCTTGCAATCAGACAGGCCTCTTCTGTTTTGCGTTCTCACGACCTGAGCGAATGCACCATATATTCCTCATGTGAACCATGCCCTATGTGTCTGGGGGCAATCTACTGGTCAGGTATAAAGAAAGTGGTTTATTCATGTGATCGCACTGATGCGGAGAATGCCGGATTCAGTGATAAACTGATATATGATGAGATTATGCTTGACCCTTCAAAAAGAAAAGTTTCATTTATCAGACTTACTGATTCCGAAGGGAAAGAGGTTTTCAGGAAATGGAATGGAATGGAGAATAAAGTTACATACTGACAGGATGAAATCAGGAGTAAGATTATCCAGAGATTTTTATACAAGAGATGTACTTGATGTTGCCCCGGAAGTGCCCGGAAAGAATATGGTTATAAGATTACCTGGTGGATCTCAGGAAAGATTCAGAATCACTGAAGTTGAGGCTTATAGGGGCTCAGAAGACAGGGCATGCCATGCTTTTAAGGGTAGAACTGCCAGAACTGAAGTTATGTTTGACCAAGGTGGAAAGTTATATATTTACCTTATCTACGGGATGTACTGGATGCTCAACATTGTTACCGGGGAGAAGGATAATCCGCAGGCAATCCTGATTCGCGGAGTTGAACAATATCCCGGCCCCGGGAAATTAACAAAATCTCTTGGGATCGATAAGTCATTTTATGGCGAGGATCTTATATTCTCTGATAGAATATGGTTAGAAGATATCGGATTGGTCCAACCAGTTAAATTTGGCCCGAGAATAGGTATAGATTATGCCGGTGAATACTGGAAGACAAAGCCATGGAGATATTTCTTATAGAATAAATATAAGGTCATGCCATGGCATGACCCTACATTGACATTCAGGGAAGGTGTAGGGACACGCCATGGCGTGTCCCCTTCAATGAATTTATTTCCTATATAGTTAAAGAGATGTTAATTAGAATGATATTTGAATGCATATAATTTTTTTTTACGTTCTTTGTTCAGTAAATTAATCAAAAACAATTCTTTTATGGATTCAATTTGGGGCAATTACCGTCGCTGGAATAACCTAACTGGATGGTTTATCTTTATTATTTCTTCACTTGTCTATCTTCTTACTCTTGAACCAACTGTAAGCTTCTGGGATTGTGGTGAATTTATTCTGGCAGCCTTTAAACTGCAGGTTGGACATCCTCCTGGAGCTCCTCTGTTTCTAATGATGTCACGAGTAGCAACTCTCTTTGCAGGAGGAGATACTTCCAAAGTTGCTGTTACGGTAAACATCCTGTCAGCTCTGTGCAGCGGATTTGCAATTATGTTTCTTTTCTGGACAATTACCCATCTTGTCCGTAAAGTTTTTGTAAATGGAAATGAACTTGAATCAAAACATGTTCCGGCTATCATTGCCAGTGGTGTACTTGGAGCGTTGGCATTTACATTTTCAGATACATTCTGGTTTTCAGCAGTTGAAGGTGAGCTTTATTCACTCTCTTCACTTATAATAGCTCTGGTGTTCTGGGGTATGTTAAAATGGGAAGAAGAAGAAGAAAAACCTTACTCAGGAAGATGGATAATTCTTATCGCATATATAATGGGACTGGGACTTGGCGTTCATCGTCTTAACCTTTTAATTATACCCGTGCTTGTTTTTGTATACTACTTCAAGAAATATGAAGCCACAACCAAAGGCTTGATTAAGACGGGTTTGGTTTCACTTTTACTCCTATGGCTGATGGTGTTCGTTATTATGCCCGGTGTTCCGGAGGTAGCAGGCTGGTTTGAATTGTTATTCGTAAATATCCTGGGATTACCTTATAACAGTGGACTTCTGTTTTTCATGGCGATTCTTTTTGGTGGTCTTGCTTTTGGCATATTTTATTCTTTGAAGCACAAGAGGGTAATATTGAATTATGTAATGACCTCTCTTATTGTGATTATGATTGGTTATTCATCATATGCAATGATTATGATAAGGTCGTCAGCCAGACCTCCCATGAACCAGAATAATCCTTCAGATGTATTTTCATTGTCGTACTATATTAATATGAAGCAGTATGGCAGCGCACCGAAATTCTATGGAAACTACTACAGTGCTCCGGTTACGGATGTTAAGAAAGTTATTTCAGGATATAATAAGNNCATATAAATACTGGGGCAAAGTGGTTGGCAGAAAATTTTCAGGAGGCGAGGGAAAAGAAGCTCTGGTATGTCCTACTTTTGGCGAAAACCTCCGCTATTTCTTCCGCTATCAGATCGGATTTATGTATATGAGATATTTCATGTGGAATTTTGCTGGCAGACAAAACGATATTCAGGGTAACGGGAACCCTATCCATGGGAACTGGATAAGCGGTATAAAATTTATTGACGAAGCACGCCTGGGGAATCTGGATAAAATTCCAAAAGATCTGAAAACAAATCCCGGCAACAATAAATATTATTTTCTTCCGCTTCTGATAGGACTTGCCGGAATGTACTGGCAATACAAAAGAAATAATTCCGGTTTCTGGCTTGTTATGGTCTTTTTTATAATGACCGGACTGGCTATTATATTCTATCTGAATCAATATCCTGATCAGCCAAGGGAGCGCGATTATGCCTATGTAGGATCATTCTACGCTTTTGCAATCTGGATTGGAATTGGATTTATGTTTGTATATGAAAAACTTCAGAAGTTGTTAGGAAATAAAGGATCATTAGCTGTAACTTTCGTTATTCTTATTTTAGCAGTACCGGTTCTTATGGGTGCCCAGAACTGGGATGACCATAACCGTTCACACCGATATACTGCCAGGGATATAGGCGCTAATTATCTGAAATCGTGTGCACCTAACAGCATCTTATTTACTTATGGGGACAACGATTCATTCCCCGTCTGGTATAATCAGGATGTGGAAGGGGTCAGAACCGACGTGCGCGTTGCAAACTTGAGTTATATACAGGCAGGCTGGTATATTGAAATGATGAGGCAGAAAGCTTACAGTTCCGATCCATTACCTTTTACTCTTGGACCCGGAAAGTATATTGAAGGACAGAGAGAACAGCTTCCTGTAGATAACAGGGTTGATAAACCGATTAATCTGAAAGAGATTGTTCAATTTGCCGGGTTTGATGATAATAAATATAAAGTTGATCTCAGCGGAAGAGGCGATTATATGAATTATCTTCCCGCCAACAAATACATAATTGATGTTGATTCTGCGAAAGTGCTGTCGAATGGTACTGTTAAGAACTATTATAAAAACAGACTTGTTTCTCCTATGATATGGGAGTATTCCGACGGTGATGCGTATAAAGGGGATCTGGCAATAATGGACCTTCTTTCTACCAACAAATGGGAAAGACCGGTTTACTTTTCAACTACAGTTCCTTCAACGCAGTATAAAGGACTCGAGAAATATTTTATCCAGGAAGGCCTTGCTTACAGGGTGGTTCCTGTTAAAACCGATAAACCCGAACAGGGCGAATTCGGAATGATAGACCCACTGGTTATGTATGACAATATGATGAATAAGTTCAAGTGGGGAAATGCAGGTGCTCCTTCTGTTTATCTGGATGAGAATAATAAGCGCATGTTCAGTAATTTCAGAAGAATCTTCGGAACACTCGGAGAAGCTTTACTTGTCAGCGGAGATACATTAAAAGCTGTTGAAGTAGCTCACCGGGGACTTGAAATTGTTCCTTCAAATAAAATGTCATACGATTTTTTCACTATCGGAATTGCAGAAGTCCTTATAAAAGCAGGCAAGACTGAAGAGGGTGAGAAGTTGTTAAATGATATTATTAAATACTCAAAAGAATATCTTGATTATGCAATCAGTTTAAAACCGGGAGAGAGGTTTGGCCTTGATTATCCCACAGGAATTAATATGCAGGGATTGCTAGATATTTATAATATGGCAGTGAGGCTAAAACTGGACGCCATTATTAAAACTATTGAGCCGGAGATAAATAACTATTACGGTAAACTATATTCTGCAAAATAGATTCTTATGCGGCTTTTCAGGCCTGTTCTTCCGGCAAGTTGGCTTTATCCTGAAGCAATATTCAGGATAAGGACAACTGAAAAGGTGTTATATCTGACTTTTGATGATGGCCCTGATCCGGTCTCTACACCACAGTTGCTTTCTATTCTTAAAGCACATAATATCAAAGCGATATTCTTCTGTACCGGGAAGAGAGCAGAAGAATATTCTGATCTGATGAATGAGATCCGTGCCGGAGGCTATATGATCGGGAACCATGGCTATAACCATTATAATGGTTGGCGGACAGACTCATTGAAATATATTAATGATATAATCAGGGCCTCTGATTTTACCTCTGATAGAATATTCCGTCCTCCTTTCGGAAGACTGTCAATTAAGCAAAAAAAGGGACTTCCGAAGTCATTTAAATTAATATTCTGGGATATAATGGCATATGATTTTGACTTCACTTTTGGGGCATCGAATTCCCTGAGGATACTTAAAACCAGAATCAGGCCGGGGTCAATAATTGTTTTGCATGATACTGTAACTTCCTGTGCGAACGCAATCATTGGAGAATTTTTGACATATGCCATAAGGGCAGGATACAGGTTTGAATTATTGGAAGATGCAGAGAGAAAGTAAACCTGTTTTTATGCCAAAAACAAACTCGCTTCCGAAAACACTCTTTCAAACCAGTAGTCAACTTTTTTTGAAAGAGGCGAATCAAAAACAGGAAAAGGATTTTCGTGGGTATATGAATACGGGAGATCCCATATATCGACGATATTTTTCTTATTTAATCCCCCAAGGGTTGAAATCACTCCCTTACACGGGATAACAGAATCTTTCATTAAAGAAATCGAATGGATCTGATCTCGGAGTTTATTTAAGATATTCTCCCTGAATGTTTTAAGCCTTCCCAGATCAATCATTGACCTGAAAGCCATTCCGATCTGGCTGGTTTGCAGAAAATCCACCAGAGGGTTATTCCCGGTAAGGGTTTTCTCAAAATCATAGAGGTAATATGTGAAAACCCTGTGGAATGCCAGGCTGTCCATTATTAATTTTGAAGAGCCTTGCATATTGCTGAAAACCGAACCTCCGCAGAAGATAAAGAGCTTCGACTCAGAAAAAAGCTTCTCAGGATTTCCCATTAGAATAATTTCAGCAAGAAAAGCTCCAATGGAATAGGCGAAAATATTAAAATTGGCTGTTCGGGGTATAACCTCATGTTGGCCATTTCTGATACTCGATAGCAGTTTTACAATATCAGTTGATGTCTGATATCCTGATTTAAAGAATCTCATCGGGTCTTCAGTGAGACGATTGCTGAGAGCAATATTTGCAAAACTCGACATATTTATTTCACCAAGAGAAGAATTGCGGTCCTTCATGAAATGAACCATCGCCCTTGGATCTTTCCAGGATGACGGGGACCTGTTTATGTGAAATGAAATAGGGAAAAGAATTATGTAGCTGTCAGTATACTGCGCGAGGTAATAAGCCCAGACCAGGTATTTTACCCAGCTTCTCTCATTAAGACCATGAAGTAATAAAATTACTTTATCGCTTTTAAGGTTCCGTGGAGTAAAAACAGGATAAGAGAAAGAACGATTTTCAGCAATTAGTGTATCGTTTTGATTTGAAAATTCTTTCAATGGAACATCCGACCGGAACAAAATATTGTGAATTTTAATGTCTGAATCAGGAATTGACATTATCCTGTTCTCATCTGTAAAGACAGATTTAAGCTCATTAAAGGTTTTTGTGTACTCCATTTACGCAAATAGGATAATATTTATATACAAAGTAAGTCGTGACTTTTATTGCAGACAAATTTATGTGGTGAATGATAGGGTGAAGTGATAAAACTTCCAAATAAGGGATATAATTCAATTATTAGTGACAGAATTCTGCATTTTGCAAACAGTCAAAACTAATATAAGCTGGATTTAAAGTAATAAAATACTTAATTTTACATTCAGTAATCAGATGCAAATGATCGACTTTCAGAAACCTATACCGCCATATTTGAATGAAAAGCAGAACATTATACGCCTGATACTTTTTACTTCACTGTTTGCCCTGGTTTTTATTAACGCTTATTCTCCTTTTGGCGCTGACAGATGGTATAACCTGACAAGACTTGAGTTTTTTACATATTCCAGTCTGACAATACTTTTAGGGGTACTTGTCGTTGTAATAAGCCGGATCATGATGTACCATGTATGCAAAAGGCATACTATTAATATCTGGCAATACCTGTTATGGATATTTGCCGAAGTGTTATCCATGGCTCTTGCCTATGGACTGTTCGAGAAATTATTTCTTAAAGATGCCCGGATGTTCACTGAACTTGTAAAAAATTCCTCTCGAAATACTGCACTTGTTCTGTTATTGCCATATTCCGTATTATGGCTTTATTTTTCGTGGCGAGATAAAAAGGAACAGATAGAGAGGCTGGCAGATTATCCGACTTCTTCGGACAGCACAAGAAATATGATCCCTTTTTATGACGATAAAGGAATCCTGAAGTTTTCAATTAAGAAGGAGAATTTGCTTTATCTTGAATCGGCTGAAAACTACGTGAATATCTGTTATCTGAATAAGGGCAAAGTATCGAAATACCTTCTTCGTGATACTCTGAAAAAAATAGAAGAGAACTTTTCAGGAACTGAAATTGTCAGGTGTCATAGATCATATATGGTTAATTTTGAAAAGGTTAAAGTTATCAGAAAAGATAAAGACGGCCTTAAACTCGAGTTTGATAATCCCTCTGTGACAGATATTCCGGTTTCAAAAACCTACGTCAATACTGTAATGCAAACTTTCTCGAAATATTGCCAGACCGGCGAACTCAGCTAACGGTTTTTACGTTATTGATTTTGTTTATCAGAATGAAGTGTTACTTTTGAAATGATAAAATATTTCCTGAAAAATGAATATTCTCATACTGGGATCTGGTGGCAGGGAACATGCACTTACGTGGAAACTTGCTCAAAGTAAAAAGGTACATAAGATCTTTATAGGTCCGGGAAATGCCGGGACAAGTAATTTAGGAACAAATTTGAAGCTCAATCCTGAAAACTTCATTGAAGTTAAATCCGCTGTTTTGGAAAACAGGATTGAGATGGTAATTGTAGGCCCCGAAGCTCCATTGACATTGGGAATTCACGATTTTTTTCTGAATGACAAAACACTTAAAAATATACCAATTATTGGTCCCAATAAATCTGCTGCCCGGCTGGAAGGGAGCAAAGACTTTGCAAAAGCTTTTCTTATACGGAATAGAATTCCCACAGCCGGATATAAAAGTTTTGACAAAACAACTCTGAAAGAGGTGCCGGCATTTCTTAGAACACTGAGTCCTCCTTATGTTATTAAAGCAGATGGTCTGGCTGCCGGGAAAGGTGTTGTGATTGTTGATGATATTTTCGAAGCTGAGAAAGAGGTTGAAGCTATGCTGAACGGAAAATTTGGCACAGCAGGACAAAAAGTTGTTATTGAGCAGTTTCTTAAGGGAATTGAACTTTCGGTTTTTATAATCACCGATGGAACTACATATAAATTATTGCCGGAAGCAAAAGATTACAAAAAGATCGGAGTGGGAGATACTGGGCTCAATACCGGTGGAATGGGAGCCGTTTCACCTGTGCCTTTTGCTGATCAAAACTTTATGAACAAGGTGAAAAGCAGGATAATCGATCCGACAATGAAAGGATTATCTGATGAAGGAATTGTTTATAAAGGATTTATTTTCTTCGGCCTGATAAATGTAGATGGAAACCCATATGTGATTGAATATAATATCAGGTTGGGTGACCCTGAATCGGAAGTGATAATACCAAGAATAAAGACGGATTTATTTGAGCTTATGGAAGGAGTAGCTAAAGGAGATCTTGCCGGACGGGAAATTGAGATTGATGACAGATTTGCTGCTACTGTCATGCTGGTCTCCGGTGGTTATCCCGGAACATATGATAAAGGTAAATCAATTCAGGGGCTGGATATTGCTCAGGAAAGCATACTATTTCATGCCGGCACAAAGAAAGAAGCTGACTCTGTAGTTACTTCCGGTGGCCGTGTTCTTGCAGTCAGCTCATGGGGATCTTCAATGAAAGAAGCTCTTAAAACATCTTACAGGAACGCTGATTTAATAAATTTTGAGGGCAGGTATTGCAGGTCTGATATTGGATTTGATCTCTAAAGCAAATGCTTCTACGCATATTTAAAAGAACCGGTCCGGGAGTAATATTTCTGATAATTGTTATTCTTGTTGCAGTCTGGATCAGTGCAATTGTGAATCAACGGCTACATCCAAGGTTTATCTATGAGACTGATCCCATGCCGCTTTACGGCCTCATTAAACTCATGATAAACAATAATCATAATCTGGGAGTGATTCTTTCCTTTCTGATGGTCTCCCTGATGGCTTTCCTTATGGTAAATTTCAACACAACTATTTTTTTTATTAATGAAAGGACTTTCCTTCCTGCATTATTCTATGTTCTGTTTGGTGGTTTTTTCCCCGACCAGCAGCTTTTAAATCCTGTTATCCCGGCCTCAATTTTTCTTATGATGACAATAATCAGAATTATGGATGG
>PMNJ01000163.1:11381-11540 GCA_003162595.1 Bacteroidales bacterium
TCAACATTTTATCCTTTTCCAAGATTAACAATCGTGGCTTTGCTCTATACGGGTTTATTAGTTCTTATAAGCTTAATTCAACTTTTTAAGCATATGAATACAAAAAAGATAAAGTCACGTAAAACATTTTCACTTTTGATTTGGACTTTCTTAATCTCA
>PMNJ01000103.1 GCA_003162595.1 Bacteroidales bacterium
CTGATAATCCTTATGGAAAGCTCTCTGAGCTTATGATATTCACTGTTTGTGAGAGTCTGGGATGGTGCAACAACGATACTTTCTCCAGTATGTATTCCAAGAGGATCGAAATTCTCCATGTTACATACAGTGATGCAATTATCAAATTTGTCCCTTACAACCTCATATTCAACCTCTTTCCATCCTTTCAGAGACTCTTCAACAAGTATCTGGTTTGAATATGAAAAAGCCTTTGATGCAAGCGTTCTTAATTCTTCAGAATTCGAAGCAAAACCGCTTCCCTGTCCACCAAGAGTGTATGCAGCTCTTATTATAATGGGGTATCCGAGCTTGTCTGCCGCTTCAATAGCTTCATTAACTCCCGATACTGCAATACTGCTAGGTGTCTTAACATCTATTTCATCAAGTCTTTTGACAAAAAGCTCCCTGTCTTCAGTATCCATAATAGCCGTTACAGGTGTTCCAAGGACCTTCACATTATATTTTTCAAAAACGCCGGATTTGTAAAGTTCTGTTCCACAATTGAGAGCTGTCTGCCCTCCAAATGATAAAAGGATACCATCGGGTCTCTCCCTGGCAATCACCTTTTCAACAAAATATGGAGTAACAGGAAGAAAATAGATTTTATCAGCAAGTTCTTCAGATGTTTGTACTGTTGCAATGTTAGGATTTATAAGAACCGTTCTGACATCTTCTTCTTTTAGTGCTTTCAAAGCCTGGGAGCCGGAGTAATCAAACTCACCTGCTTCACCTATTTTCAATGCTCCTGAGCCCAGGATTATTACCTTTTTTACATCATCTTTCATCATCCGGATTTGAGGTTCAAAAATAGTATAATTTTTTAATTAGACTTTGCAATTATGAAAAAATGCATATATTTGCAAAATATATGCATAAATATGCAAAAAACTAAAAGACTTCTGGTTATAGAGAAGATTATTTCTGAAGAAAACATTTCAACTCAGGAAGAATTGCTCAGAAAACTGAAAGGGAAAGGGATAAGCTGTACGCAGGCTACGCTGTCCCGCAATTTAAGGCAATTGGGTGTCGGACGGATACCTGATGGTGCAGGAGGTTACAAGTATTCTTTATCTGAAAACAACAGACGTTCGGAAAAATCTTCAATGAAACTTAATATTGTACCTGTTATCCAGGATATAGTTGAAGCAAAAGGACTTATGGTAATGAAGACTATTCCCGGAAATGCAAGCAACACGGCATTTTTCATCGATGGAGCAGGAAGATATGAAATAGCAGGAACAATTGCCGGTGATGATACAATTCTGATAATCCCCAGAGATGGAATCACCATTCAGCAGGTCCATACATGTCTCGAAATTATTCTTCCCGGAATTCATGAACAGATAAAAAGTAAAAAGTAGAAAGACAAAAGACAAAAACCTTAGCGATCCTTGGTGAATACTTTGTGTCACTTCGTGGTAAAAAAATATTTAACCACGAAGTGTCACAAAGGAAAGCAACTAAATTTTAAATTAATATTCAACTCAAATAATAAAATAATGAAAGAAAAAGTTGTTCTCGCGTATAGCGGTGGTCTGGATACCTCTGTGATACTTAAATGGTTAATCGAAAAAAATTATGATGTTATTGCTTTTGTTGCAGACGTTGGCCAGACAGATGATTTTGAAGCCTGCAGAGAAAAAGCCTTGTTGCTTGGAGCATCAAAAGTGATCATAGCTGACCTGAAGAGGGAATTTATTGATAACTATGTTCTTAAAGCCATTATGGCAGATGCTATATATGAAGACAGGTACCTTCTTGGAACAGCTCTTGCAAGACCACTTATTGCAAAGAAACAGATCGAAGTGGCAAAAGCTGAAGGAGCAAATGCAGTCGCGCATGGTGCAACAGGTAAAGGCAATGACCAGGTGAGGTTCGAATTATGCTATTATGCCCTTATGCCTGGTGTTAAAGTTATTTCACCATGGAAAGACAAAGAGTTCCTGGCAACCTTTAAAGGAAGGACTGATCTTCTTAAATATGCTTCGGAAAAAAAGATTCCTGTAAAGGCAAGTATCGATAAACCATACAGTGAGGATGATAACCTTATGCATATCAGTCATGAAGCCGGGATACTGGAAGACCCGATGTATACTCTGCATAAGAGCATGCTGGAGAAGATGGTGATGCCACAGGATGCCCCCGATAAAGAAACCAGGATTGTCATTCATTTCAAAAACGGGATCCCGGTGAAACTTGTCAATAAAGAGGATGGGACTGTGAAGGAAGATTCCTATGATATGTACATTTATCTGAATGAAATTGCCGGTAAAAACGGCATTGGACTTCTCGACATGGTAGAAAACAGATTCGTGGGTATAAAATCGAGAGGTGTTTATGAAACTCCCGCTGCTACTGTTTTACATATAGCCCACAAAGACATCGAGGGAATAGCAATGGACAGAGAAGTAATGAGGCTCGTAAACATGCTTACTCCAAAATTTGCCGAGATCATTTATAATGGTTTCTGGTTCAGTCCGGAAATGGATTTCCTCATGGCCGCTATTGAAAAGAGCCAGGAGCTTATTGATGGCAGCGTTCATTTATGCCTTTATAAGGGCAATGTAATCATTGAGGGTCGTGAATCGCCATCTTCACTGTATAATAAAAAGTTGTCAAGTATGGATATTGAAGGTGGATTTGACCAGACTGACAGTAAGGGATTCATAAGAATAAATGCAATCAGACTTATGGCTCACAGGGCTATAGTTGAAGCCAGTCAGAAAAAATAAAAATTAGGGACAACGCTGAAAATGATTCATTTAACCACAAAGGGCTCAAAGAAGGCACAAAGCACACAAAGATATTTTTAATTCTTTGTGAACTTTGTGAAAAACCTTTGTGAACTTTGTGGTTAATGGATTTTTAAAATTATCTAATTCTCATTAAAATGAAACTCTGGGAAAAAGGAATCAATCCCGAACCTGCAATTATCGAGTTTACAGCAGGTAAAGACAGAAAAACCGATCTGGCTCTGACAAAATGGGATATAATAGGTTCAATGGCTCATGTGATAATGCTCGAGGATGTCGGATTAGTTTCAGAAGATGAAAAAAACGGCTTATTAAAAGCCCTTCATTCTTTATTTGTATGGGATGAGGAAGGCAGTCTGGTGATTGAAAATGATGTTGAGGACATTCATTCTCAGATTGAAAAGGAGATGTCGTCGATACTTGGTACAACGGGTAAAAAAATTCATACCGGGCGGTCAAGAAACGACCAGGTTCTGGTTGATATTCGTCTTTATACCAGGGAAGAGATCGACAAGCTATCTGTTCTGATCAGGAGTCTTTTTACTAGGTTACAATCGTTGAGCGAACAATATAAGGAGGTACTCGTACCGGGTTACACTCATATGCAGCCGGCAATGGTTTCTTCATTCGGTTTGTGGTTTGGAGCATATGCTGAATGCCTTGCAGATGATGTTCTTCTGTTGGCCGGAGCCAGAGCCCTGAATAATCAGAACCCGCTGGGTACTGCCGCAGGATATGGGACTACGCTGCCAATTAACAGGAAACTGACATCTGAACTCCTTGAATTTGACGATCTTCTTTATAACTCGGCTTATGCAAGTCTTAGCAGGGGGAAAATTGAAATGGCAATTGCTTCAGCGCTGGCCTCTGTTGCACAGACCCTTTCCAGGTTTTCAATGGACATTTGTCTTTACATGACTTCTGAATTCAGGTTCATTGATTTTCCTGATGAATATATTACCGGTTCCAGTATAATGCCGCAGAAAAGAAACCCCGATGTATTTGAACTTATACGGGCCAGGGCAAATGTTCTGCAAACCCTGCCAAATCAGATTTCTATACTTACAACCAATCTGCCCTCGGGATACAATAGAGATCTTCAGCTTCTTAAACAGCTGATATTTGATGCTTTCGGAGAGATGAGGGAGTGTATTGAAATAATGCTATTAATGCTCAATAACATTAAAATAAAAAAGAACATTACCGAAAATCCTTTATATAATACAATTTTCAGTACAGAGGAGGTAAACAGATTGGTTAAACAGGGTATCCCGTTCAGAGATGCATATAAAGCAGTATCTGAAATGGTGAGAAATTCGACATTCTCAAAAACGTCATTATCAGATTATGTTCATGAAGGGAGTATTGGTAATCTCTGCAACAAAGAGATAGCAGAAATATTTGAGAACAGGATGAAAAGTTTTAAAAATAAAACAGCTGCCGAACTTGCAGATAA
>PMNJ01000174.1:0-5275 GCA_003162595.1 Bacteroidales bacterium
CTTAATATTTAGCCGTATTTGACTACGGCGTCTATCCCGATCTATCGGGACCATCTCTCCTAAATTTATTTCTTTATACTGACAATTTCTTTATGAATTTACTTTATGGCTGACAAAAATAATAATTATTATCTGCTTTTATCTTTAATAAATTTTAAAGATTTACCACAAAGGTCACAATGGATTAACGCAAAGAACACAAAGAACTGAATTATTAGGTTTTAACTTTGTGCACTTTGTAGTTAAAATGAAATTTATAATAATATCCCGGCCAGTGACGCTGAAATATATGAAGCCATTGTACCGCAAAGCATCGCCTTAAAGCCCAGCTTTGCCAGATCAGCTTTACGATTTGGTACGAGTACTCCGATTCCCCCGAGCTGAATAGCTATTGAACTGAAATTCGCAAACCCACATAGAGCAAAGCTAGCAATCACCACGGATTTTGCGCTTAGCAGTCCCTGATGTATCATTGGCGTAAGGTCAGAATAGGCGACAAATTCGTTAATTACCATTTTTGTTCCCATTAATGATCCAACATGCAATGAATCGGAAGAAGGAACTCCCATTACTATTGCAAAAAGGCTAAAAAAGGCACCAACAACATCTTTAAGACGAAGGTTATCCACATTTAAGCCCAAAGCACTGAGCGACAATCCTGTCCATGAAAGGAAATGTCCGAAATATCCCAGAAGAGCATCAATAAGTGCAATCAGGGCAATAACACCTATGAGCATTGCAATAACATTTATTGAAATTTTCATACCATCGCTGGCACCATGAGAAATAGCATCCATTATGTTGGAATATTCTTTCTTCACTTCAAGCTTCACTGTTCCTTGTGTTTCTGACTCTTCAGTCTCAGGGAAGACAATTTTCGCAATGACCAGAGCTCCGGGAGCTGCCATCAGACTTGCAGCAAGAAGATAAGAAGCCGGCACACCCATAGAAATATATACTGCCATCACTCCTCCCGCGATACAAGCCATACTTCCTGTCATGGAAGCCAGCAGTTCTGACATTGTCATTCCTGAAAGATAGGGCCGTATCATAATCTGAGCTTCCACCTGACCAACAAATGCACTGGCAACATTCGATAATGCTTCGCTCCCGCTAACCCTCATTGCCCAATGAACAAAACGCGCAATAACGGCTATCACCCGTTGCATCAATCCTATATGATATGCAATTGCAACAAGAACACAGACAAATATGATTGTAGGTAATAATATGAAGAGAAAAACACCGCTTTTGACTATACCTTCAGGAAGAATCTGCGTTATTTTTGTGAGATCGCCAAAAACAAAAAGACCGCCTGCCTTAGAAAAATCAAGAAGCTTATTAATAGCCTTACCAAGCCAGAAAAAAATCTCCCGCCCGATCGGAACCTTAAGAATAAAAATTGCCAGAGCAATCTGTAACAGCAAACCGGTAATTACAAGACGGTAATTGATTTTTTTCCTGTTGTTTGACCAAAGAAATGCAAGCCCAAGAATAATTATAATTCCGATAACACCTGTAAATCTTCCCATATCTTCTATGATTAATCCATTAAGTCTTTTCAAACCTACATTATTTTTTGAAATATAACGAAAGTTTCAGGGAAAAAGCTTACCCTTTCCGGTAGAATCCGATTTCCAAAAGTCTTACTTAATTAAGGAATATAATGAAGTATATATACCGGAATTGCTACTTAGTACCAGCCGGAAAAGACTCAGACCATCGTTTAATTATCTCTGCCTGCTCTTTGGTAGGAATTGTCTCAGGTCTTTTTTCCCTGGCCATTTTAGGAGGCATAGAACCTTTATTAATCTCTGAATAAATTTTTGCAGCTTTTTCCTTCTGCTTTTCAGGTGAATAATTGGTCCACTCTGTTAAATTCATTTTAGACTTTGACATTAATCCTCCCTGGCTGGTATGACATGGAGTACATGAGCTAATCATAATTTTATTTATACTGTCAGGTAATGATGCTGATGCTTTTGCAGCATCCTGGGAAATTGCAGGATTACAAATAAGGAAGAGACTAAGGAATAAAATGCAAGGAACCAGAAATGAAAAAACTACACTTTTCTTCATAACTTCAGAAATTAGATTAATAATTACATAAAGATAATCTAAAATCTGCTATAAGCGAATGAGACAATTCCGTATTTACTGACTGAAAACCGCTATCTGACCATTCTTCGGAATAGCTCTGTAAATAATCTTTGCATCGGTTCTTGGCAGCCTTATTTTTATAAATGGATGATATTCAGGAACCTTAAAAACTGCTACATTTTTTAATGCGCTCCAGGTATCTCTGATCCGATCCTTGATATCGAAAATGAAGTGATTCATCCTGTCGTTGAACTTCGAATTCTCCTCCTGATATACATAGATTCTGATCCCGCCCTTCATTTCAAGTATATAATTAACAGGTTCGGTGATAGATGTATCAGGCATAATGTCAGGTTTATATTCTGAAGTATCTTTGGGCGCCATTTTAATCATAACCGGTTCTTTCTTTATTGTGGCAATTGCACTCGATATAGTAAAGGGAGTAGCAAGCATTGACAGTATTGAATTTTCATTGCCAGTTGAAAGAATCTTACTTGTTTTAACACTTTTCATCTTTGATTTATGAACGACAACCCCGCAAATCTCAATATTAGCGGTACTGTCTGCCAGATTAAGAGTGAGGTAAATTGAATCTGACTCAGCCATTACAATCCTTGACTGGAGATAAGCTTTTTCTTTTAAAAGTCTAAGATAAGATGAATCCTTAAGTATTTGCTGTTCGACACCATTCTTATCTTTAGACTTTACACCGAATTCCTTTTCTATATCTTCCATTTTCCTCACTGGCCCGATCATCGACATTATGGAATAATATATAATAAAGACAGTTACAATACTGATCAGTACCAGGAATATTATTTTTCCAGGATGTTTTTTACTACTCTTTTCAGTTTCCATATTGTCTATCGAATCAGAAAATATATACTTTCGAACCTATATTAAGTGTATTGTAGATCACTTTAAGGTCTTCATCATTCAACCTCACACAACCATGCGTTACTGGCATACCAAGAAAACGTTTGTAAATAGTACCATGTATCATGTATCCATCTCCCAGTGCAAGAGCATAATCACCTAAAACTCCATATTCATATCTCGATTGGTCATTTGCAGAAGGTATCGGGGAGCCCTCTTCCACGAATGACCAGTCGGGTCTTTTCCAGACAGGATTGGTTGTTTTTCCACGTATCCAGTATTTTCCTTTGGGTGTTTTGAAAATCCACTTTTTATTCCCGGATGTCTGAAGCAAAGTGTAACTCCCTGAACTGCAAAAACCTTCTCTTATGAGTTTTTTATTCGTATAGAGCGCGAATTTGTTTTCAATAGTATTGATGACAATATATGATTGTCCGGAAGTATAACCATTAAACTTCAGAGAAAACCGCTGAATATCTTTTGTCACAAGGCCTATCTGCTTTTTATAGAGAGCATCCTTTTTTAGTTCCTGATTATTGACTATTTCAGTTTTACGGCGGGGTGAAATTTCTTTCAGGACCGGGACTGCATAAAGAATGAAAAGAATCAATGAAATAATTATCAGAATTGAACAGATGATTATTAATAAGGAACGAAAAATTATTAAAAGGGTCTTTCTTACATTACTTTTTTTTGACAATGTTCTATCAGCCTCGTTAATATGCTCATCCATAACTGGATCAGTTATGGCTGAGTTTTTTCCAATCTCGGCTTGGTCACCTTCATTTATTATCTTCTCGTTTTCCATATCAGATAATTTACTTGTCTACAACATCTTTCAGATCAACCATTGATCCAATGATTGTGACGGGGGTACCAACTTTTACAATCTTGAATATAACATTCATTTCTGAATCGGTAAGAGCTATGCACCCTTCTGTCCAGTCAATCCCTTTTCCACCATTACCATGGATTTCAATCAAACCTCCAATTTTGGCTGATGCCGGAAGAGATCCATGTTGAATTTCATATCTGAATTTTTCTTTATCTTCTTCATTCGGATAGTCAAGCAAAAGGGCTTTATAATATTTAGTCTTGCTCCCATCAAATTTTTGGGTAATTTTATACATACCCTCAGGAGTAGCCAGGTCTCCTCTTTCTCTCTTATCTCCAACCCAGTTTCTTCCTAATTCAGCTTCGAATTCATATTTCTTTGAACCACTAAGATAAACAAAACATTTTCGTGAAAATTTATCAATAATTATTGAATAATCGCGACTTTTTTTGGATTCATTTAAAGTCTTATCAACCCATTTTTTCCAGATTGAAAATGATTTGAAATAGTTTTTCAGATTTGCAGATGCATTTTCATATGATTCAGTTAGAAGATATTCAGCATCAGTGATTTTCCTGTTTGCCTGGAGATATTGACCCTTATCATAAACAATCTCAGCCTCGTCCAGTAAAATTTTACCTTTTGATATACGGCTGCGGATCTCTGAGGTTAACGGATAAGTAGTGAAAAGTTCATCAATCTGAGTTACAAGATTATTAAGCGACCCAATTTTTTGTTCCAGTATTATTTTAAGGTTTGATGAACTGCTTATTGAATTATCAGTAGCCTGGCTTGCTTTTTTAGCAGAAAGTTTGGCAAACATTATAACCTTATCATAATGTCTGAAATAAATAAATCTTTTGTTCTCTTTCTCCCAGTTTACCATAGCTGAATCATAGAAGATCTTTGCCTCGGTAAAAAGCTTTTTAGAATAAGTATCTGCTTTATTTGTTTCTGCCTTAGAAAGAATTTCCCTGGCATATTCCATTTCACCGGTAGGTGGTTTAGGGGTAAAATGGATTAATAATAAGATCACTAATGGAATAGAAACTGCAATAGCAGAGAAAATCAGCACATCTCTCCAAACCTTTCTCATGTAAACCTGTGACGATTTTAAAAAAAACCCCGGGAATTTCCCGGGGATTTTATATAAATAAGTTATTACTTATTAATTATTTTTTCTTTGGTGCTGCGGCTGGCTTAGCGGCTGGTTTTGCGGCTGGCTTAGCGGCTGGTTTAGCTGCTGGTGCTGGTTTTCCTTTTCCGTGTACTTTTGCAATAGCATCTTTGAGTTCGGTATTGATACCNNTCAATAACAGCTTTTACAGCTGCAAGTGAAGTTTCAACCTCTTTCTTAACTTCTTCTTTCTTAACAGCAGCATCAGCGCCTGCTTTATTAGCTGCAGCTAATGTTTCATCCAATTTGATTGAAATAGGGCCAAATTTCTTGAATAATTTTGATTT
>PMNJ01000174.1:5457-37731 GCA_003162595.1 Bacteroidales bacterium
TAATCTGTTACTTGTAAATATACAAATTATTTTTCATTCTTCTATAACTCCAAAAATGTTCAATCCGTTTAGACTTTTTCCGGTAGTTCGAAGAGGTTCCATTTACTCCTTACTTTCAGATTCTTTAATGAGATACTCTGTAAGATTCTTATCATGACTAAGTTTCACTTTACGGCTTAACATGTACCTGCTTATTTCGACTGTTCAGTAGCTGAATCCAAGTTTTTTAAGACCGTTTTTGATTTCCGGACTTGACATGAAAAGATCCCATAACAGACCAGATCTGTAGTTTTCAATCATAATTATCGCCGGGCCCTGATCTATAGCAAGATATCTCTCAGGATACCATTTATTTTGTTCGCTGAAAGCATCATAAAAACCATAAATACCCCATATTTTGCTGCCAAGAACATAATAAAAATGCTTCAGGGCATCCATAGATTGTTCTGGTGTATATGGGAAAGCTGAAAGGGCGGCAGTAGGAGAAATTACTCCAAGATCATTGCCTTCACCCGGGCAATGAGCTGAATATCCGTTAATTGAATAACTGGCAGTCAATCCCCAGCAATCTTTGCCATAACCAGCATACCTGTCGGGGTTCCTTACACACCATTGCCAGTTAATAAGTGTCTGATTAAGATTTTCATGCCAGTAATCTGCATATGAGTCTTTAAGATGGCGGGGGTCTAATCCAAGATAAGAATAATGAGACCAGAAGAGTGGACCACCATATTCAGCAGAACCATTATGGTTCAATGATAGTAAAAAACCATATTTTTCATGTTCTCCTTTTATTGCTCCGTCTCTTGCCCATCCCTTCTGATAAACTATAGTTGATACCGGGAAAGTAGGAGAAGATGCTGCAAGCACATATAATATAAGGCATTCGTTATAACCCTGTATCGGAAAATTCATCTGCCAACCATAATCCGGCGACCAGTGCCAGTAAATAACCGATTCACCACCTTTTGTAAACCAATTCCATTCTACTTCTTTCCATAATGTGTCAATTCTGGAAGCAAGAACTTTTTCCTGATCTGATCCATTGATATAATACTGCCTCACCGCCAATAGTCCCTGAATAAGATAAGCAGTCTCCACAATGTCTGCTCCATCATCTTTCTTACTGAATGGCTTAACTTTCCCGGTTTCACCATACAACCAGTGAGGCCATGCACCATGGAACCTGTCTGCTCTTTTTAGAAAATCCACTATCCTGGAATAACGATTTAAGGCTTCATCCCTCGTAATAAAACCTCTTTCAATACCGACCAGTATTGCCATAAGACCAAACCCGCTGCCTCCGGTTGTAACTACATTCATGTCATTCTCTGGATATATTCCGTCAACATGAAATCTTTCACGAGCCATTCCCGACTTAGGTTCAGCTCCATCCCAGAAATATTGAAATGTACGGTACTGAACCAATGTGAGTAGCGAATCATCTGATATCTTCTTAGACTCTGACAAACCATTTTTACCTGCTGTTTTATCCCTGTTCCCTGCACAACAGTTAACACCAAGTAGTATTAAAACGATCAATGTATATAACCTCAGGTTTTTCATTGTTATCAATATGTGAAGCCAAGTTTTGTCAAACCGTTCTGTACTTCAGGGGCTGACATAAATAAATTCCAGAGAAGCCCTGTTCTGTAGTTTTCAATCATACAGATAATAGGTCCCTGGTCGATGGCAAGGGTAGAATTTGCCCACCAGTTCTCGGTTACATCAAAGGCATCGTAAAATCCGTAATTGCCCCAGAGATGGTCCCCGAGAAAATAGTAATCAGTTCTCAATGCGTTCAGTGACTGAGTTGGAGTATATGCAATGGAAGAAATGGCAGCTGTTGGTGTGATAACACCAAGGTCATTGGTCGGAGATTGGGCACTATACCCGGTCGGATTGTCGGAAGCAGTCAATCCCCAGATCCCAGGGCCATAGCCAGGATATTTTCGGGGATTTGCCTGGCAATAGGCCCAGTTTATCAGAGATTGATTTACATTTTGTTCCCAGTAATCAGCATATTGATCTTTGAGATGCCGGGGATCAAGCCCCATATATGAATATTGGGTAAAAAACAAAGGTCCTCCATAGTCTTGTCCCAGGGGTAAAAGATATCCGTAATAACTTCTTCCGTTTTTTATTCCTCCGTTATTTGCATATCCATTTGTATAAACATCGGCAGTAATTGAATGTGTCGGAGAAGAAGCGGCTGTGACATATGTGATGAGTGTTTCATTATAACCCTGGATTTTAAGATTATACCCATAATTGGGTGACCATTCCCAGTAAAGGGTTTTTTGGCCGTTTGTAAACCAGTCAAATTCTACAGACTTATATAAATTATTGATCCGTGTGATCTCAGTTTTCTCTGCAACAACAGTTGAATCAAGGTATTGTCTCATACAAAGCAGACCCTCAATCATATAGGATGTTTCCACGAGATCTCCTCCGTTGTCAGTAGCGCTAAAAGGTTGTGTTTTTCCTGTCACACCGTTTATCCAGTGTGGCCAGACACCATGAAATCGATCACAGGTTTCCAGAAAACCAAGGATTTTATCCAGCCGGGTTATACCATCTGCCCTGGTAATAAAACCTCTTTCCATACCTACAATCATGGCCATAATTCCAAATCCTGAGCCTCCCGTGGTGACTATATCACCCGAAGAATTCCGTTCGCGTGCCATACCGCACGAAGGATGACCAAAATCCCAGAAATATTTAAAGGTTTGTTGTTGTATGAGTGTCAAAAGATTATCGTCTGAAATTTGTGTAAATTGATATGTGGAATCAACACCAGTATAAAAATAAGAAGAATATCCACTGAAGGTAAAACCTCCTGCGGAAGTCAATGCAGAGGAAATGGAAAATGAATACCTGGCAAGACCCTTTGCCTTTGCTGTATTAGAGGCCAGAAGTGTTTTATTGTCGCTTGAGAGAGCGAAAGATAAAGGAGGTCCTGTGAATGAAAATGATGATTTATAATTAGCGGGATCCAGGTCCTGTGAAAAAGTTATTTTAAAGTTGATCTTTTGTGGGTCAATGTTTTGTAAGGTGGAAGTAGTCAGCGCTTTTCCATTTAGGCTGATAGAATCGATCACCATAGAACCGGTAAGGGTTGTAAACTTAAATTGGACACCCGGGAAAGTCTCTCCGATAATACCATGTAAAGAGGAGGAAATTACAAGTGTATAATTGGTGGAATATTGCAGGTTGGAAGTTGGAGTCACATTGAGAGCTGTGGAGTTGCTTATCGAAGAATAGGTATAAGCAACCACAGCCCCGGCGGAATTTTGAATGGTTATTACTTTATGAAGGGAAGTGGTATCCACGGCACTGCTGAAAGAAAACTGAATGGGCTGATCATTGGGCACATTATTTATTGTGCTGTTGACGTTCAGTGTGGAAGAACCGATCTTCACACTTATCAGTTGGATCAATCCCCCATTTTTATCCGGAGTATTATCCTTCCTGCATGACAGGATACCTATTAATAATATGAAATAAGAGAGCGGGAATATTTTAAATTTCATAACCAAAAGATAATGAATAAAAAGAAAAGGAAGGGTTGTTTTGCCCTCCCTTTTCATATTATTGGGGAAAAAATTATGGTTTCCCTGAGTTGTACATTAGTGTGATTAAAGCAGGTGTCAGCACCGAATGATAGATGGCGACATCATCCAAAAGACCCTTATAATGTGGATTAGTTGTTACAGAATAATCAATCCAGCTACCTGTAACTGACTCATTGTTCTTATCCTGGATATAACCGAAAGCAAGAGAATTATTACCTGTTGCTCCTGCCCAAACCAACCCAGTAGCAAGATCCATAGGATCGCCATAAAGGTTATAATCCTGCTGAAACATCTTAACTCCGTTTATATACATTGTTGCAAGCTTCAAAGCATGGTCATAAGTGCATACGACATGAGCCCATTGTTCACCAAGTAAGCCATCTACACCTCCGCTGGTTGTAAGATCCTTTGAGAAGACATATCCCTTCCATCCGTTGTTGAAGTCTTTTGTTGTACCTGTTCCATCGTACCATAGATCCTGTGATTGGGAACCTACAGATGAAAGACTGTACTGAGCTGCAAGCTTGCACCAGCCATATTGGGCCTGTGTACCATTAGTCCCGTAATTGCAGCTGTATTCAAACTGGAATCCTTCCCATGCTGACAACCCTAATACCCACTGGTCATGTTGGCCGACCGTATCGCATTTCATCCAGAAGCTTATAGAGAAGTCGCTGGAATTTTCAAGTACATCTCCGTTTGGAATCTCAATAAGAGAGGTAGTACCATTGAAGCTTGCTGCCTGACCGGAAGCTGCATTACGGCCCGTTACATAGGTAATGTCGGTGACACCACCTGCTGCGGCATTATATGCTCCTGTCTGGTCATTGGCGTTTCCGTCAAAATTCCAGTAAGCCACCATACCTGCCGGGAGGAATGAGCCAAGAGTAGTAAATGAACGGTTAATTGGTGTGACTGCCTGTCCATCGGATGCTTTTAACCCCGCGGTAATGACGAGTTTATAAAGTGCTCCGTTTGCCAGGTTGGCTGTTGGAGTGATAGTAACTACCTTTCCTGTGGCCGAAACGGTCAAAGGTATGGAAACTGCATCATAATCCTCTGTAAGAGTTACATTGCTGGTTGTTGCGGTCGCTGCATCTACATCCGTACTGAAAGTGGCAGTAATGGCGGGATTAACAGGCACGTTCGTGGGAGCAGTGGCGGCATTTAAATCAATAGTACCAACCATCAATGTTCCAAGGTTAAGAGGTGCAGGATTACTTTTTTTACAACTGCCTATAACAAAGACAACTGCCAATAGCATCAAAATACTGAGAATCAAAATCTTTCTTTTCATAATTGTCAATTATTTAATTATACATATCGAATGGGATTGAATTACATTAATAATTAGGGTTTTGTGTTAAGGATCCCTGTGAAATATCGATTTCACTCTGGTGGATTGGCAACACTTCATGCTTTCCGGGGATAAATCCCAGAGGGCCCAAAACTGTAGCTGCATTCCCTGTACGGACAAGATCCCAGAACCGTTCTCCTTCCAGGGCAAGTTCATGTCGGCGTTCAAGCAATATTTTATCCCTGAGTAAATTTTTATCTGTGATTGTAACATCTGGCAATACCGAAATGTTTCCTCCCCTGGCTCTTTTTCTTACCTGGTTCAGATATGTAAGTGCATCTGCCGGTTTCCCGTTTTCGTTCATGGCTTCAGCTGCCATCAGCAGTACATCGGCATATCGGATCAACCTTCTATGATGCGACCATTGTGTGGGAGTATCGTTTCCCGGAGTCCAAACTTTTCGATTATAACATTGAATATTTATGGTATCGCCATTTTTATTTAGTTTAATGACCGGATCGTTTGCCGGATCAGGATCTCCGATAATAAGCACTCCATCAAGGGTATCGCCCAAATCAATGATCGTACCTTTCAAACGAGGGTCACCCGGTTCAAATGATTTTCTTAAATCGATGGACGGCCTGTTGAATCCCCATCCCCGGTTTGGCGAACCTCTTACACCCTGCGTATTTGCATATTGGGCACCTCCCCCTTCATAATCTTCTACACCCAGTGCCCCTACTTCGAATATGGATTCGACTCCGTTATTACCGTTCACCCCATTAGCGTCTATGAATCGGGGTTCAAGAGAATATTCATTTGATTGTATTACTTTCAGGGCGTATAATTCTGCATTTACAAAATCTTTTTGAAAAAGGTAAACTTTTGCAAGTAAGGCTTCTGCAGCCCCTGATGTAGCTCTTCCCATATCAGAAGAAATAAGCTCACTCTTTGTTGTTAGATGAGTCTCCGCATATTGCAAATCTGAAACGATGAGACTATAGATTTCATCACTTGTGGCCCGACCCAGATGCAAGGGAGGAATGGACGCGGTCACTTCGGGCACACCTCCCCAGGCTCGAACCAAGTCAAAATAAAAGAGTCCCCTAAGGAATCTTACTTCACCTACATAACGGTTTCTTAAGGTTGTATCCATAGGAATGACAGGCACCTTTTCAATGACCACATTGGCCCATCTGATGCCCTGGTATAATGTGGCCCACCAGCGGTCCAATCCATCACCTGTGGAATTGAAAGTGAAATTATCATAAGCTCCGACAGTGGTTAACTGGTCATTGGTATTGCTGCCCTTATAGGCATCATCTGACATGATATCCAAAATCGGGTATCCGCCTGAATTATAATACCAGTTCCTTACTGCAGCATAAACAGCATTGGTAGCCTGCAAAGCATCTGAAGAGGAGGTGGGGAAAGAAGCTTGTGTAAGGTCTCCCTGGGGATCAATCTGTAAAAAGTCGGTGCATCCTGCTATCAGAATGAACATACAAAACAACATTATATTTTTTATTTTCATAACAATCAGAAGGTTAAGTTAATGCCAAAGGAATAAACCGAAGTTATCGGATAGGTTCCATAATCAATCCCGTTGGAAAGAACATCGGAACTTCCAATTTCAGGAGTGTACCCCGTAAACTTAGTCAGAGTATAAATATTGGACCCTTTTATATAGATCCGAATTTGACTAACTGCTATCTTTCTGGTTAAGCCTGAAGGGAGAGTATAACCCAGGGTTACGTTTCTCAGACGGGTAAATGATCCATCCTGAATAAACTTATCTGAGGGCAAATAATTATTCCCTCCATACGAAGCTATGGGTTCTGTATTGCTTGTACCGGGTCCGGTCCATGCTCCCAGAACATGTTTTTCCCAATTGTAAGGATCTGGTCTGACAACCTCTTTAGCATTGAATATTTTATTGCCATAAACTCCCTGGATATCAACAGAGAAGTCAAAGCCTTTATAATCGGCTTCCAAATTAAGTCCCAAAATGAATTTAGGTATAGGAGATCCGATATATGTACGGTCGTTGCCATCTATTTTTCCGTCGTTGTTCACATCAACAATCCGCAAGTCACCGGGAACTGCGGTGGAAAGATGCGGATAAGCATTCAGATCCGCAACACTCTGAAATATACCATTGGTTTTGTATCCATAAAAAGCTCCGATCGGCAATCCTACCCTGCTTTGGGTAACAGGGAGGCCATTAGCCAGATATCCGCCATATAAAACAGAATCGATTCCACTACTTCCTCCTACTTTTAAGACTGTGTTTTTAATTGTTGATCCCAAAACAGTAATGCTGTAACCTACCTGTCCGATTTTGTCTTTCCATGTAATTTTGCTTTCAAAGCCGGTATTTTTAACCGAAGCTGCATTGAATTCTACTTTGGCACCTTGTCCGTTTCCAAGGTAGTCGGGAGTGGACAATGGGATCAGAATGTTGCTGGTAACCCGATTATAATAGTCGAATTCTCCGGTAAGTTTATTTTTGAACAGGCCAATTTCCAATCCGGCATCACTTTGCGTTGTACTTTCCCATTTCAGGTTCGGGTTACCTGAAACTGAGTATGTGACGGCAGAATTTGCCGTTGGTGGATTTCCAAGGACTGTTATCATAGTCTGAGTCAGTGAATATTGATTGGTATAGGCTATTTTATCGTTTCCTATTATTCCCCAACTACCCCGCACTTTTAAATTCGAAATAAAGGGCAAATTTTCCATGAAATGCTCCTTGGAAACATTCCAGCCTGCGGCAAACGAAGGGAAATTGCCATACCTGTTACCCGGGCTGAATTTGGAGGATCCGTCGCGACGAAAGGTAGCTGTTAAAATATATTTTGAGTTGTAAGTATAGTTAGCCCTGAAAAGGTACGATATCATTGAGTAGTTTTGATTGGGATCAACTCCGTTGGAAATATTGCCAAGGGTATTAACTCCATTTGTGGGATCATATATATAATTTGGGTTGAAGTACCAGAAATCCGGCGAAGTGCGGATTATGTTTTTCCCAGTCATCGAGAAATCCTCAGATGTAGCTTTCTGCATTGTGTAACCTGACACAATATCTATGGAATGAACACCAAATTGTTTATTGTAGGAAAGCGTATTTTCCCAGAGCCATGTGATATTGTCGCTATTTCCTTTGGTTAGCGTGTTCAGCAGATTTTGTTGCTGAGGAGAAACAAAATATGCCGGGGCAAAGCTAATTGCCTGATTATAGGCAGCATCCAACCCAATGCTAGTTTTGGCTTTAAAATTTTTCAGAATCGTAGCCTCTGTAAAAAGATTGCCGACTCCCCGAACCCCTTTATTATAGTTATTGGAATATGCAAGATCTGCCAGGGGATTTCCGACATTAAATACTTGTGCATAACTCCCATCCTGATTATAGGGAAGAAGATCCGGCCGGGCACGATATGCCGAATAGGTCACATCGGGTGCATTCTGTTGCTTATAAGGAGTTATAGTCATAAAATTACTCACCTTAATATTCTTTGTCAGGGAGTAAGTATTATTTAATTGAAAAGTGACTCTTTCATAACTTGATCTATCCACTATCCCCTCCTGCTTAAAATAACCCATACTCAAATAATACTGATTGTTTTGAGTAGCACCGGAAGCCGATAACTGATGGCTTTGTATGGAAGCAGGATGAAAAATAAGCGATTGCCAGTCAGTATTTGGGACCAGATTAACATTATTGTAAGTCGGGGTAATTTCATTAACAACAGTAGCATATTCTGGTCCTGTGAGCAAATCGATTTTTTTTGCCAAAATCTGCACACTGTATTCTCCGGAATAGCTAAAAACAGCTTTCCCTTCACCTTTTTGTCCGGTTTTGGTGGTTACCAGAATCACTCCGTTAGCTCCCCGGGAGCCATAAATTGCAGTGGCTGAAGCATCTTTAAGAATTTCCATTGATGCAATATCTTCCGAATTAAGAAATGAAATGTCATCCAGAATCACTCCATCGACCACAAAGATTGGAGAGCTGTTGCCAAAGGTGCCTACACCCCTGATGCGAAGAGTAGGTAAGGCTCCGGGTGCCCCTGAAGTGCTGGTAACCTGAACACCTGTAACTTTCCCCTGCAATGCCTGCTCAGGATTCAAAGAAGTGATTTTCGTAAGATCCACTGATTTTACAGATGCTACAGACCCGGTCAAATCGCTTTTTCTAACAGTTCCATAACCAATAACTACAACTTCATTCAACTCCTTTGATTCCTCGAGAAGTTTTACGTTTATGACAGTTTGGCCTGCAACGGGAATCTTTTGAGTCGCCATGCCCAACATTGAAAGGACCAACGTGTCATTTGAAGAAGCAACAATGACGAAACCTCCATCAATATCGCTGAAAGTGCCTCGTAGTGTATTTTTAACCTGTACTGATGCACCGGCAACCGGAATATTCTTTTCATCCGTAATCTTCCCATTAACCTGTTGTTGTGAAAACAAGGGCAGAAGAATAACCTGAGAAATAAAAAACAGGAATAATTTTTTCATAAGTCAGAGCCATTTTTATCAAAATAAATAAAGAACAACTTCCGTGTCAGGAAGTTGAAATAAATTTCACTATCTCAATGAAAAACTTCTCTATGTTTCATAACTCAATAACAGTACAACATCCACTCTTTTACTTTTGATTATGAACCATTTATAAAAGTAATTTTTCTATTAAGGATTATTTAAAATACAATCCCAATTCATAAACCATTACCCTCTCATAAATGTTCATGATAAAGCTTATTTAGACTGATTATAAGGTTATAAAGGAAATTACTTTTATGGGATGGGAAATTACATAACTATCGGAAAAAGTTACATTATTCACATATTTAAGGATATTAAAGTAATTCAGTTTCTTAACAAAAATCACTTGTGAAGTCCCCGGTACGAACAATGAATAAAATTCATCCGGAACAACATTAATGAACTTGAGATTATTATTTGATTATATTTGATCTATTAAAACATGCCAAATGGAGGATCAACTTGCAACAAGAATTAAGGTTGGAGATGAACAGGCCTTTGAACTGCTTTTTCGCAGATACTTCATTCGACTTTGTGGTTTTGCCAATAAATTTCTTAATGACCCTGACGAGGCAAAGGAAATAGTTCAAGAGGTATTTGTAAAAATCTGGGAAGGGAGAGAAAATATTAATCCTGAAGATTCTCTTAAATCATATCTTTTTAAAATCGCCCAAAATCTCAGTATTAATAAGTTACGAAGGAAAAAGGTAGAGTCAAGATATACTGAGATTTATAAACTGGTCTATTGCGAACGATTTGAATTCTCTGTTCAAGAATCCCTTTTGGCCAGGGAACTTGAAGAAAATATCGCCATTTCGATTGAAAAATTGCCGAAAGGATGTCGTAAGGTTTTCGAACTAAGCAGGATTGAAGGCCTTAAGTATAAAGAAATTGCTGATACTCTTCATATTTCTGTTAAAACAGTTGAAGTACAGATGTCAAAGGCTCTTCGGATGCTTAGGATTGAATTGCGCGATTACCTGGCACTTCTTATTATTGGGCTGATCTGCAATAATCTATAGATTTACGAGGATTAATAGATGTTCTACGGAAAGAATTTATTTCCTCTAAATAAATTCTTTCATTTTTATATAAGAGTACAACAGGACAAACTTGTACCAGCTAGCGTAAAGATTTCAGTTACTGCCATATTTGTCTGATCAAAAAAAAATCTGATTTTCAATAAGGGTAGAGTGGCTCTTTATTGTATTAACTTATGTAAATTATTATAATGGGAAAAGAGAGAGTGAATTATCATAAAATGATAATTAATTTTTTTGCCGGAGAAATCTCTGATAGTGAGATAATTCTTTTAAAAGACTGGCTTAACCAGCTTCCTGAAAATAAACGCATCTTTGACGATGAAAATGAGTTATGGCAAGAGGCAAGTCTATATAAAAACACTGTAAATTATCAGACCGACACTACCTGGAATAATATTTCCTCAAAATTTAGTTTTGGAAAAAACAATTCCAGATCATTCATAATACAAAGTAAGATTAATTTCCGGATATTAGTCGCTGCAGCAACTATAGCTTGCCTGTTGGCCCTTGGAGGTCTCACTCTCTGGATAGCAGGAAATAAATCCTTTCAGAAAATAGAGGTTGCCTCCACCATAGTTGCTACACATGAGGGTGAGAAAGCGCACATTCTCCTCGCTGATTCAACAGAAATAATTCTGAACTCTGAAAGCACATTACAATATGATGGGCATTATAATATAAAGGATCGTGTAGTTAAATTTACAGGGGAGGCCTACTTCCATGTCAGCACTAATCATGAAAAACCCTTTGTAGTACAATTAGGAAAAATGAGTGTTACTGCAACTGGCACACGGTTCAATATTTTTTCCTTTGCTAATGAAGACCGGATAGAGACTACAATGGAAGACGGTAGCATTACGGTTTCAATAAAAGGGAAGGAGCCTATAAATTTAAAATCCGGACAACAGGTTGTTTACTTTGTGAAATCTGAAAATGTTCTGGTCCGTGATGTTACTACTGATACTTACACATCATGGAAAGAGAATAAACTACGGTTTAATAACACTCCTTTTGAGGAAGTTTTGAGAAGAATAGGCAGAAAGTATAATGTTAAATTCGAAATTACGAATCACGATCTTTTGAATCTGAAATATACTGCTACTTTTATTGATGAGTCGATTGAAGAGGTCATGGAGTTGCTAAAAAATGTAAGCCCGATCACCTATAAAATATATTACCGCACTTCAGTCAATGATAAACTATATATGGAACCAAAGATTGTCGTGGGGAAAAGAAAATCTATTTAACTAAGTAACCCTGTAACTAACAACCTAACAACCTACCGCCTATGAAACATTCAATTAACAGACATGTCTAAAAAGAAGCAGGAAAGTCCTGACAGACCTCCCTGCCCTGATTTAAAAGCATTAATACCAATAATGGTCTAGGATTAATGCAATTTAGTTATTAAACATCTAAATCATCCAAACTTATGAAAAAATTCAATATTTTACAACGAATAGCTTTATTTAAAGTTCGTTCTAAAAAAACCTTCAGAATTATGAAACTTACCACCTTTCTTATGTCTGTGACAATTCTTAATGCATTCGCGAATAATACCTACTCGCAGAATACACTATTGAATCTTAACATGAAGGATGTTCCTATGAAAACCGTTTTCAAAGCCATTGAAGACCAGAGCGAATTCTTTTTTCTGTATAGCTCCAAGATGATTGATATAGACCAAAAGGTTGATATCAATGTTACTGACAAAAAGATAACAGAAGTTCTGGATAAACTCCTGGCAAATTCAGATATAATATATTCTGTCAGAAACCGGCAAATCCTTTTGGTTAATAAAGAAGCAGCTTTGGAATTACAGCAAAAAAAAGTAACCGGAACTGTAACCGACGTAAATAAACAACCAGTTGCAGGTGCAAATGTTGTTGTGAAAGGCACTTCGACTGGGGCAATAACAGATGCTGATGGTAAGTACACTATTGAAGTTCCTCCATCAGGCAACACCCTTACTGTCAGTTTTATTGGTTACATTTCACAGGAAGTTCAAATTGGAACCAGTAATGACATAAGTATTACTCTTCAGACAGAATCTTTATCTCTAAATGAAGTCGTGGTTGTTGGTTATGGGACAGTTCTTAAAAAAAATATTACCACTTCGATTTCAAAAGTATCTACAGATGACATTCCAAAAGCTTCCACCAGTAATGTGGCTCAATTGCTGCTTGGTCGTGCTTCTGGTCTTCAAGCCACTATGGTCAGTGCCCAGCCTGGAGGAAATATAAACATCTCCATACGTGGAGGAGGCACTCCAGTCTACATCGTTGATGGTATCATGATGCCGAGTACTTCACTTGATGCAAATACAAGTGGTTTTTTCAATAATGTTGATCGTGGAGGTCTTCTCGGGTTGAACCCTGAAGATATTGAATCGGTTGAAGTACTGAAAGACGCTTCTGCATCTATTTATGGTATCGGAGCTTCCCAGGGTGTGATATTAATCACTACCAAAAAAGGTAAGGAAGGTACCATGAAAATTAATTATGATGGCAGCTACTCTGTTGTGACCAACTACAAATATCCGGCTATGCTTAATGCGCAGCAATATATGGATCTTAGCAATACCTTTAACAAAGAGCAGTACCTTTATCTTAACAATCTGGCTCCCTATGGACCCACAGCTTACACAAGCGGTTGGACTGCCCCTTTTGACGCTGCTACAATCGCAAATGCAAAAACAACTAATTGGTTAGATATGGTGTTAAGAGATGGATCTGTTTCAAATCACAATCTTACATTTAATGGAGGAAATAATTTAATAAAGTATTATGTATCTGGAAACTACTTTGATCAGGTAGGTTCTGTTTCCAATTCCAGCATGGAACGTTATAGTCTCAGAAGTAACATAGTTTTCCAGTTGAGTTCACGTATCAAATTTTCTTCTATAGTTAATGTGAACAGGAATAACTATAACAACTCTGATGTTGGTGGTGGCGCTAATGCTCAGGATGTCGGTGCTCTCATAGATGCTATGGTGTATCCTCCTTATCTCCCGTTAAGGGATGCCAATGGTGCGTATACAATTTTCCGGAATGTCGCGAATCCCGTATCAATGGAAGAAATGCTTGACCGTACTGCATCTAGCGGAGCATATCTTAACTTTTCAGCAGATTTTACTATTATTAAGAATATGCTAACTGCCAATGTACTTTTCGGTGACAATCTGGAAAATTCCCGTCGTACAGCTTATATCCCATCAGATGTTTATTTCGGTCAGGAGTACCTGTCAAGGGGTAATCTTCAAACTAACAGACGTGATAATCAAACTCTCGAAGCCACAATGGTATTCAACAAAAAATTTGAAAATTTTTTGAATTTTGATGCTGTAATAGGTGTCGGGAAATATCTTAATAGATATGATGGAATGAATGTATCATATAATGGTCAGTATGATGCTATCGGGAATGACAACCTCGGAGCCATATCAGGTTTAATATCTCCGGGGTCCTATGTTGGTGTTGACGAAAAACGTTCACAGTTTGCACGGTTAAATTTTGATTTTCTCGATCGTTATGTCATAGCTACAACATTACGCCGCGATGGTACAGATAAATTTTTCCCCGGTAATAAATATGCCTTCTTCCCTTCGGTTTCTGTTGCATGGAAGCTATCTAATGAATCATTTATGAAAGGTATCGCCTGGATGAATCTTTTAAAACTGAGAGTATCCTATGGTGAAACAGGTAGTGATAACCTTGGCTCAGTCCTTTATGGTACTTATGGCCCTGCCGGTAACTATGTTATGTTTAATGGAAACACTCAGAGTTACGTCCCAATTATTCAGAATGGTATAGATTATCCGAATGTAAGTTGGGAAAAGACAACTATGAAGAACGTTGGTATGGATTTTTCAATATTCAAAGATAGAATATCGGGCAATTTTGATGTATTCATGAATGATATCACAGATATGTTAGGTAATGCGAATACACCGGGCCTTTCGATGTATGCTACCTATCCAATTAATGGAGCTCATTTGAGAAGACAAGGCTGGGATGCTAATTTCAATACGAAAAATATTCAGAGTTCGAATTTTTCATGGACTTCCGTATTGAACCTTTCAAGGTACAATTCTCTCTGGATATCAAGGATGCCAGGCTACGATTATCTACCCTATGAGAAAAAAGGTGTTGCCCCTTCGAATGCTTTTTATTATTACGAAACAAATGGAATTTGTAACAGTGATTTAAGTAATGTTCCGGCATCTCAACCAGCAGCGGCAAGGGTACCCGGATATCCAATCATCGTTGACAAAAATCATGATGGACAAATTACTGTCGCTGATGTTGTAATGGACAATGAAGTTCCTGATCTCTACTTAGGTTTCGGAAACACATTCAATTATAAAAATTTTGATTTGGACATATTTATGTATTCTCAAGTGGGGGTTAAGAAATTCAATGACGCACAGGCGTGGGCCTCAGCAAGATTATTCAACGAAAATGCTGACAACCAAAACCATTTTTCATACAATATATGGAACTCTCTGACCAACACAAATGGTAATCTGCCAGGCATTGCCTATGAACTTGCTCCTGTAGCACTTCCTGGTGGTGCAGGATTAGATATCGGATATCAGAATTGTTCTTTTGTTCGTGTCAGGAACATAACATTTGGGTATAATTTCACCAACAAAACACTCGGCCCCCTTGGTAAATATATTAATGACCTCAGAGTATATCTTGATACTCAAAACCCATTGACATTCACTAAGTTTACGGGATTTGACCCTGAGATATATACTGAAACTGGTGTTCACAAGGCTGAATTCCCTATAACGAGAACTTTCACTTTTGGGGTCAAAGTAACTTTTAAATAATATTTTAAAGATATAGTTATGAAAAAAATTAGAATATTCTTACTGTTCTTTGTTTTAACACTGCTTATTAGCAGTTGCGAAAAGAACTTTGACCCTAAAATATATGGGTTTCTTTCAACGGCAAACTATCCTAAAACAGAGGCCGACTATGAGGCGCTTTTGATGGATTGCTACCTTCCTTTTTTAGGTAACTGGAATTATTCTCTTAGTACAGCCAACCAATATGGTTTCTATATTATTCAAGGCGTTTTAAGACTTTTTGACGATCCTTCCGATTATTGTGCTCCGTGGCTTATCAGAGCTTGGGGAGGTTCCTGGATAAAATTGTCTCAGGCTAACTATGCCGACTGTATCCTATACCCACGTACTGGTGGCGGTGACGATACCCCAAACTTTGAGAAAGTCAAAGATATCACCCGCATGACCGAAATTATAGGAGTTCTCCAAAATGCAACAATACTATCGGATGAAAAGAAAAGTAACTTTGTTGGCGAGGCACGGTTGTTACGTGGTCTTACAATGTACTATTTGCTTCATATTTACGGACCGGTTCCGGTTATTATTGATCCCACATTAGTTTCAGACGAAAATGCTGAAGAGAATATGGTACGTCCAACTTTGGAGCAAATGGCAGGATGGATTAAAGATGATTTTGAATATGCTGCAGCAAATATGTCAAACACTGCACCTAAAGGGCGTTATACGTCTGATTATGCAAAATTTTGCCTGATGCGGCATTGCCTGAATGAAGGATCATACATGACAGGTTATTATGATAGGGCGATCGAATTGTTTGGCGAATTAAGTAATTCCGGATACGGTTTGTTCACCAAAGATGGTGCGGATGCTTATGCGAACCAATTCAAAATGGCCAATAAGTTTAATAATGAGGTAATTATGGCTCTTTCAACCAGTAAAGCAGGTGATGGTGGCGGTAAAGATGGCAACTTTTTCCCGGTTTCAATGTATGTTATACCCAATGACGCATCAGCATATGCAGACGTTGCCAATACTATTCCTACTCCATTTGTATGGCAAGGATCTGGTTGGGGCCAGTGTTTTAATGTGGCTCCCGCGTATTACGATGCTTATGAAGCTGGTGATACCCGCAGAAATGTTATTCTGACTTCATATGTTGTTAATGATGCTAACAGGACAGTTATTACAAGAGACGATATTGGTGTTAAATGGTCAGGGTTCCTTATTAATAAATATCCCCCTGAAATTGCTAGCCCCTTTCAGCCAACCGATTTTCCACTAGCCAGATGGGCTGATGTGCTTTTAATGTATGCTGAAGCAGTAGCCAGAAAGGCACAGGCTGTTCCAACGGGAGATGCTCTTCAGGGAGTTAATGATGTCAGAGCTCGTGCTGGTCTTCCGCCATTAAGCGGTGCGGCAATCGCCAGTTACGATGGATTTATGGATGCATTGTTGATTGAACGTGGTCATGAAATGATTTATGAAGGTTGCAGAAAAATTGATCTGATCCGTTTTAACAAATACAGACATAATTGCACTATTATCAAAGGAGTTGCTCCGACAAATCAGTATATGCCACTTCCTGACTATGCTGTTCAACAGGCTGCTTCCTATGGCAAAACACTGGAACAATACTACGAAAGGCCTGATTACGCTTCGGATAATTAGGACAGGTCTTAACCAATAATAAACTACTTCACTGTTCAATGGTGAAGTAGTTTATTTCTTGTAATAATCTTTTCATATGTTCATATTTTTAAATTGGCTTATAATGTCCAACTATCTATGATTATGCTTGTTTGTTAATTTTTGGCAATAGATGTGTGATAATATTTATTAAATCAATGATGAATGAAAGATTGTTTAAATAATGATCATAAAGTTGGAAAATTGAAGAGATTACCACTATTTATTCTTTTACTTGCTTCAGTTATAAGTTTTGGCCAAAAATCTGATCGAACAACTCAAACTCCTGAAAAAGTCAACATTAAAACCAGCTGGGTTTCAGATAAGACCACTTTCCCTTTTCAGAATCCGGATATGCCAATCGAGGAGCGGGTCAATAACATTGTCTCCCTGATGACTCTTGATGAAAAGGCTGCCTTTCTCTCAGAACGTCCTGGTGTTCCGCGTCTGGGGATTCCGTCAATGCCTCATTCGGAAGGGCTTCATGGTCTGGCTCAGGGAGTGCCCGGCAACTGGAACGGCCGCGATCCCATAACGACAACCACATTTCCGCAATCTATAGGAATGGGAGAGACCTGGGATCCGGATATTGTTCGCAAAGCCGGAGCAATAGAAGGGTATGAAGCCAGGTACGTATACCAGAGTCCCAAATATAAAAATAACCGTGGCGCAATCTTCATGGGTCTCATTATCAGAGCGCCAAATTCCGATTTAGGCCGTGACCCCCGCTGGGGCAGGACTGAAGAATGTTTCGGTGAGGATCCTTACTTCAACGGCGTAATGGCTGTCGCTATGATAAAGGGACTGCAGGGCGATGATCCGAAATACTGGCTTAGTGCAGCGCTTTTAAAACATTTTCTGGCCAACAGCAATGAAGATCATCGCACCAGCACGTCATCGAATTTTGACATCCGTCAGTTTTATGAGTATTATTCCCTTCCCTTCCACATGGGTTTTGTGGAGGGAGGCGCAAGGTGTTTCATGACATCCTACAATATGGTCAATGGCATCCCCTGTACTGTGAATCCGGCGATTGAGGCAGTGACTGTAAAGAAGTGGGGCGTAGACGGCGTTATATGTACTGATGCCGGAGGCTTCAGCAATCTCACCCGCTCACAGCATTATTACGAAAATACAACCCAGGCTGCTGCTGGCTCTATCAATGCAGGTATCAATCAATACCTGGACAGAAATTTTGAAGGTCCAGTGAAAACAGCCATTAAGGAAGGACTTCTCACTGAGGAACGTCTCGATGAAGTCATCAAGGGCACACTTCGCGTTTTTATCCGTTTGGGACTTCTCGACCCGCCAGATCGGGTTCCCTATTCAAAAATCGGAACTGAAGAGACCGAGCCGTGGAACATGCAAAAAAACAGGGATATAGTGCGCCTTGCTACACAGGAGTCAATTGTACTTCTGAAAAACAGAGGAAATCTTCTTCCTCTGAATAAGTCGGCTTTGAAGTCTATTGCCATGATAGGGCCACGTGCCAATGAAGTCGTATTCGATTGGTACAGTTCTCAGGCTCCTTATGCAGTTACCCCTTTGGCCGGAGTTAAGAACAAAGTGGGGTCACACGTAAAAGTTCAGTTCGCCCTGGGCGATGACGTAGCTGCAGCAGTAAATCTGGCCAGATCATCTGACGTGGCTATAGTTTGCGTGGGCAACAATCCCAACCAGGAGAATGGCTGGAAAAAAATATCCAACCCGAGCGAAGGTCGGGAAGACCTGGATCGTAAGATCATTACTCTTGATGCCCAGGAAGAACTTATTAAACAGGTGCTGGCTGCCAATCCTAAAACGATTGTTGTGCTAAAAAGCAGTTTCCCTTATGCCATCAACTGGACCCAGGAGAATTTGCCAGCTATATTGCATATGGCTCACAGCAGTCAGGAGGAAGGCAATGCCCTGGCAGATGTGCTGTTCGGGGACTATAATCCCGGAGGACGTTTGGTACAGACATGGCCCAGGTCCCTGGATCAGTTGCCTGAGATGCTGGATTACAACATCCGCGACGGACGTACATACATGTATTTCAAGAGTGAACCGCTCTATCCATTCGGCTTTGGTCTGAGTTATACCACGTTTGCCTATACGAACATTAAGACCAGCGATGCGAGCCTTAGCCGGGATGGTTCTATAGCTGTAAATATTGACGTGGAGAATACCGGTAAAAGAGCAGGCGATGAGGTGGTACAGCTTTATGTAAAGCACATCAACTCTCAGGTCAGTCGTCCTGACGAGGAACTCAAGGGATTTAAGCGCGTGCACTTAAAAGCGGGTGAACGACAGACCGTGACAATTCCCCTGGCCGCTCAACGTCTGGCCTATTGGGACATCAGCAAAAACGACTGGCAAGTGGAGCGCGACAGTGTTGAAATACGTGTAGGTGCTTCCTCCACAGACATCCGCTTACAGCATACCATTAGTGTAAAGTAGAAGATCATGAAGGGCAATAGGACAGTGGACAGTGATTATGCATAATGAAGCGAACAGATAATTCAGTCAAAGGACTCAAAATGCAATTGAAGATTTCAATTGCATGCATTAAATACTACATTAATAAATTTGTTGTAATAATTTAAAAAGAGAATTCATGAAAAACATTATGAAAAACAGAAGCCAAACTTATCGTATACTACTGGCAATAATGTTATTGCTGCCATTATTCATTATTAATTGTGCAAGCCAAACACCTATTCCTTGTCTAAAGGAACAAGGTACGGCAAAACAATTTATTGTTGATGGAAAACCTTTTATCGCCTTGTGCGGGGAACTTACCAATAATGCTGCTACCAACCTTGAATATATGAAACCAATCTGGCCGGCATTAAAAGAGGGGAACCTTAATTCGGTGATAGCGGGTATTTCATGGGCCATGGTTGAGCCGGAGAAAGGCAAATTCAATTTTGATATAGTTGGCGATGTAATAAAAGAGGCCAGAAAGAATGATTTGAAACTTATTTTTATCTGGTTTGCCAGTTGGAAAAACGGGATGTCCAGTTATATGCCTGATTGGGTAAAAAAAGATTATGAACAATTCCCCCGCGTTAAAATAAATAACGGTGAAACAATCGAATTGTTAACACCATTAAGTGAAGCAAACCGAAATGCTGATGCGCAAGCCTTTGCAGCCCTCATGAAATACATTAAGGAAGTTGACAGCAGCCAGCGAACGGTTATAATGATCCAGGTTGAGAATGAAGTAGGCATATTGCTTGACACCCGCGATCGTTCGGCAGTTGCCAATAAAGCTTATAACGGACCTGTTCCACAGAAATTAATGAGCTATATTGAAAAAAATAAAGATAACCTCGTTCCTGAATTAAAAGCAGCATGGAAAGCTAACGGATCTAAATTGTCAGGAACCTGGGAAGAAGTGTTTGGCCCGGGAAAACCTAAAGGACTTGTATTACCGGTTAGGAATCTCGTTCCCCCAATGACTCAGAAAGAACAGGATGAAGCATTGGTGACATATCCTTTTTATTCCGACGAAGTATTTATGGCATGGTACTATGCAACTTACATAAATTACGTTGCTGAAGCCGGAAAAGCAGAATACCCTATACCAATGTATGTTAATGCATGGTTAAAACAAAGAGAACATTCATGGCCCGGTACTTATCCAGGCGGTGGCCCTCTTCCTCATGTATTTGATATATGGCATGCAGGTGCTCCGTCAATAGATATCCTTGGACCGGATCTTTATCGCCCTGATTTTGCTTACATAGCAAAACAATATATCCGCTCCGGAAACCCCTTATTTATCCCTGAAACGAGTGGTGGGGTACAGGGAGCGGCAAATGTCATTTTTGCAGTCGGACAACTCAATGCATTAGGTTTTTCGCCATTTGGTATTGAAAGACGTCTTCATCCTGATGATGAACTGTCGCAGAGCTACAAGATGATTTCTCAGTTAATGCCTTTAATTGGAAAACATCAGGGGATGAATTCGATGGGTGCAGTTTTATTAACTAAGGATAATCCTTCGGAAGATATTGCGTTTGGTGAGCAAATCTTTCATACCGATCTTCGGTTCGATCCGAACAATCTGCATAGCAGTAGCTCAGATCTGGGTGCAGCTATATTTATAATGACCGCTCCTAATGAGTTTTATATTGGAGGAATAGGTATATCAATAACTTTTTCACAGAAAAATTCTGAATTTAAAAGCGGACTGGCAACTGTCGAAGAAGGTACTTTTGTTGATGGAAAATGGATCCCGGGGCGCAGACTGGCAGGCGATGATACTGCTCAGGGAAATAATCTCAGGCTGGGTAATGATTACAGCATCCTGAGAGTTACTTTATATAGTTATAAATAGAATTATGAGAATCAAAAAAACTCTTCTTATGTCAATGCGATATCATATTTTGATATTATCATTATTGGCAACTCTTTGTTTTCCTGTATACGCCCAAATTCCAATCAATTCAGGAGACAGAAATCAGGAGTTGCTGAATGAACCCTACGACATCAGTCCTGATTTCCGGAATTTCTCGAACACGTATTACCTGGCCGACAGCCTTTCGGCGTTCGACCCGGCAACAGGTAAAGGTGAAATTACCTACCACCGTTACGAATATTCCACACGGCAGGCCTTCAACAACATGCTCGCCGTGCTGAAGCCGGTGAATCCCAACGAATTTCCTGAGAAAGAATATGCCGTTTCACCAAATCTGCCATTCTCCATCACGTTTGTTTCGCCTCGCACAATCCGAATCCGCACCAATTCGCGTTTCGATGTCAAACCCGATCCGGAATCATTAATGCTGGTAGGTGGAAAAGCGCCGCAGGACCTTACGTCCTGGAAATACAGCCCGGTTGACGGCGGTTACAAATACACGAGTGAATACGGTTCGGTCATTGTGAAAACTTCGCCATGGCGAATTGAGATCCGTGATGCTTCAGGAAAAGAGCTGACCCACACGGTTAGTAATGCCGACGGCCCTGAATCACTTACCCCTGTTTTGCCCTTCTCATTTGTCCGTCGTGCCTCGGATTATTCGACCAGCATATCGGCTGTTTTTTCACTTTCTCCGGAAGAAAAAATATTTGGTTGTGGCGAGTCGTTCACGCAATTAGATAAACGCGGTCAGAAAGTGGTGCTATGGGCCGACGATGCCAATGGCGTCCAGAATGAATCGATGTACAAGCCCATCCCATTTTTTATGAGTAGCCGTGGATACGGCTTGTTCATGCACACTTCGTCGCCAATTACCTGCGATTTCGGGAAATATTTCAGCGGCATTTATTCGCTCATGATTGGCGACGACCAGGCCGACCTGTTTGTTTTTCTCGGTGAGCCGAAAGACATCCTGAATGAATATACAGACCTGACCGGAAAACCAGCCATGCCTCCACTGTGGTCATTCGGTTTCTGGATGAGCCGGATCACTTATTATTCGGAAAAAGAGGGACGCGAAGTTACCTCAAAACTACGCGAAAATAAAATTCCTGCCGATGTGCTCCATTTCGATACCGGTTGGTTCGAAACCGACTGGAGATGTGATTATCAATTCTCGAAAACCCGTTTCACCGACGCGACAAAGATGATGGCCGATTTCAAAAAAATAGGGTTTCGCACGTGTTTATGGCAATTGCCCTATTTTGTTCCGAAGAACACTCTGTTTCCTGAAATTATTGAAAAGGGACTTTTTGTGAAAGATGCCAAAGGCAATTTGCCGTACGAAGATGCCGTTCTCGATTTCTCGAATCCGGCCACTGTGAGTTGGTATCAGGACAAAATCGGAAATTTATTAAAACAGGGAGTCAGCGTGATTAAAGTTGATTTCGGCGAGGCTGCTCCCAAAAACGGTTTGTTCTTTTCAGGAAAAACCGGTTTTTACGAACACAATCTGTATCCGCTGCGGTACAACAAAGCGGTAGCCGACATTACCAAGAAAGTAACCGGCGAAACCATCATCTGGGCACGAAGCGCCTGGGCAGGCAGCCAACGCTATCCGCTTCACTGGGGTGGTGATGCCGCAAATACAAATACTGCTATGGCTGCTGAGTTACGAGGAGGTTTGTCATTCGGGCTCTCCGGATTTTCGTTCTGGTCGCACGACATTGGCGGATTTGTGAACAAGAAGCCTGAAGATCTTTACCGTCGCTGGCTTCCATTTGGAATGCTCTCTTCGCACACCCGCAGCCACGGCGCACCGCCCACCGAACCCTGGGGCTACGGCGAAGATTTTATGAACGCTTTCCGCCTGGCCGACAATATGCGCTATGAAATGATGCCATATATTTATGCGCAGGCCAAAGACTGCAGCGAACGCGGATTGCCAATGTTGCGCGCGCTTTTTGTGGAATATCCAAACGATCCGGGTTCGTGGCTGGTTGACGACGAATATCTGTTTGGCTCGGATATGCTCGTAGCTCCGTTATTTGAAAATGTTACTAAGCGTGATGTATATCTTCCTCCTGGACAGTGGATTGACTATCAGACAGGTAAAGTATTTTCAGGTGGTTGGCACAATATTGAGGCCGGGAAAATTCCAATTGTCGTTCTGGTGCACGAAGGAGCAGTTATTCCACACATCGCTCTTGCACAGTCTACTGCTCAGATGGATTGGTCAAAACTGGACCTGATAGTTTATGCAACAGACACAAAGAAAGTGAGCGGATTGATCTGCCTTCCTTCAGACAACTTGCTGCATAAGATATCCCTGGTGAAAAAGGACAATCAGTTCGTTATGGAAACTGATCCGTTTGCCGGAAAGGTTTCGTGGAAAATCAAACTGTATTCAAAATGAAAAATTAACCTTTAATTAATAGAAAAATGTTTCACAAAAATCCTACAAATAATGGCAGAAGAATTAGATTCTCTGTCCTGTTCCTTTTGATCCTTACGCAGGTAGCCATGTTCGCTGCCGCGCAAGGGAAACCTCAGGCTCCGGAAAACATTTCCACCTATCAAAACTTCAATGTTGCGATCTTTGTTCAACTGAGTGACATGGATCACATGATAGCCGACCCTCACTGGCTTGAGGAGAGCTGGAATATAATCAGCCATTCTATCAAAGTGGACAAAGTGTACCTGGAGACCTATGTTGATGGGGAGCAAATGTCGAAAGAAAATGTTCTCAAGATCAAAAATTTCTTTACCAGCAAAGGTGTTAAGACATCTGGCGGCATAATGTCTACGACAAATGGGCAGGCTGGTGACCGCCTTGCAGGGTTCGACTACTCGAACCCCAATGATCGGGAACATTTTCGAAAGATAGTGGCGTTCACCGCATCCATTTTTGACGAGATTATTTTCGATGACTTGTTCATTTTCAATTCACGATCTGAATCAAGTCAAAAAGCCAAAGGAAGCATGAGTTGGACTGAATATCGCTTAAACGCGATGAAGGATGTATATGAGAACCTCGTCATAAAGAACGCTAAGAGTGTCAACCCGAAGATTCATCTCATCATTAAGCCACCTAATTGGTATGAACAATACCAATTCAGTGGATACAACCTTGAGGCTGCTTCCAAGTTGTTTGACGAGATCTATGTCGGCACTGAAACAAGAGATGTGGAAAACACGACTCAATTTCTTCAACCATACCAGAGCTACAGCCTGATGCGCTACTTCGAGCATATGAAACCCGGAAATTTCGGTGGAGGCTGGTTTGATGATGGTGATTGTCAGACAATGAATCGCTATTCTGAAGAAATCGAAAATACCTTGTTTGCCAAACCAAAGGAAGTTACCCATTGGCATTATGGCGATTTGGTGGAAACATTAACTGAGGCTGATGGACAAACCAAGCTCCCCAGCATTTTAGCTGAGTATGCAGGCTATACCTTCAAAAAACTGGATTCGTTTCTTGGTAAGCTAGGCGAGCCATTTGGTGTAGCCACTTACAAACCTTATAGTTCATCTGGCGAAATGTTCCTTCACAACTTCATCGGGATGATTGGCATTCCGATGGATATGTATCCTTATTTCCCTGACGATCGCGGAACTATACTTCTCACTGAAGCTGCGAAGTCAGATACAGCCATCGTCAGCAAGATAATCAAACACCTAAACGAGGATAAAACTGTCATTATCACCTCGGGACTCCTTAAGGCGTTGCATGGGGAAAAGGGCATCGCGAAGATCGCGGAAGTGGAATACACCGGGCGTAAGGAGTTGATAAAGCAGTTCACATCACGTCGGATCATGGATGAAGGTAATTTTTCAAACTTATACTTTTCGAACAATGGGATTCTATTCCCTGAGTTGGCCTATGGTCTGGTGGATGTGGAACCGATGATCCAGGGTATGGGTAACAACGACTATGACCGTTATCCTCTTCTATTGCGTGTGAGAGGCTTGTCCAAAGGCAAATTTTTTATTCTTACAGTTCCGGATAACTTTGCCGATTTATATGAACTCCCACAAGAAATTCTTTCTCAAATCAGGCGTGATTTGATGCAGGATATTCCAGTTTATCTTGACAGCCCTAGTAAGATATGTCTATTCGTGTACAATAACAACACATTTATTACGCAGTCATATCAGCCTTATCAAACAAGATACAATATTGTGATCAAAAAAGCGGGGGCAAAACTATACGATATTATATCAGGTCAGGAATTAAAAGGCCTTGTGAACGGCGAAACTACTCTTTTCGAAGTGTCGCAAAAGCCTCGAACATACAGTGTTTACAGGTTTGAATAATCAATAATTGAATCAAGCGAACTGACGATCTGTTGTTTAATGTTACTCCTCGCAGGTTGCTGCGAGGAGTTTTAATAGAAAATATATTAGAAGTAATGAAATCCGAGGCTTGTAAATTTGTTATAATTATGAAATAGGTCTATATGGAACGACGCAAATTAATAAGGAACATAGCCGGCTTGGGGATGGCCGGATTTATCGGAAACAAGATGAACCTGTACGCAACTGTACCGGGCAAGGGAATTAGCTCAGGATCTGCATGGATGGACGGATCACAGATCGATGACTGGCATACCGAATTGACGAAACGGATCGTGGTTTTGGAGCAACGGGGCGGAGGAACGTTGGAGTTAGGTGATGGAGTATATGAGATAGGCAAACCACTTCGGCTGCCATCTTCAGTCAGCCTGGTAATGACACCAAATGCCGTCATCAGGGCAAAGACCGGTTTCGAAGGAGACGTGGTACTTATCAAGGGTACTGGTGATAGCTCAAAATTCTCGAATACCAGCGGTTGGATTCGCGGTGGTGTAATTGATGCAAACAAATTGCCAATAACCGGTATCAGGTTAGAAAGTACGGGGCGATGTGAAATTGCGGACCTCGTAGTAATAAACGCAACTTATAAAGGCATTCACTTTCTTAAAGGGGGATATGAGACGAATCTTACCAGGATCCGGGTCGAAGTTGAAAAGAATACACATTGTTTGCCCGGGAGCATCGGTATCCATTACGAAAATGGCGACTGCAAAGCAAATTTGGTACATATAATTGGGTATGAGACTCATTTGCGCAGCGACAGTTCAAGCAATTGGTTCTCTATGGTTCATGCCTGGAATTGGGAGCCCACTCAGGGGCCATCATTATATAACTTCTATTGTAACGGAACAAGTAATTCTTTTAACCAATGCTATGCGGATTCACCGACCAATGCTGGATTCTACATAACCCAGCCCCACCAAACCTTTGTCCAATGTCGTGTGTACTTTAGTCGATGGGCACCGGACAATACAGGAGTCGGATTTCTTATCACTCCCGATGGCAAACAAGGAACTTATATGGCCAACGTTCTGTTTGCTGATAAAGAACACAGGCTGGCCAAGGCATTCAGTGGCGACCTCGGTGGCTCTGTCATTCTGGGAAATAGTTGTTGGGGAGATGGGGTTTTGGGGGGCATGGAGAACCGTATTTCCGGGGGTGAGTTATTAAGTGAGACTGACAATTACTTCACCAAAGAACTGGGGTCCACTTTCGAAAATTCCCGGTTAAACCTGACGGGCGGTTTCCGCCTTACTCAACAAACAAAACCCCCGTTGCCTGATCAGGGAGATATAGGTGAAGTCAGATGGGTGGATGATGGCAAGTCTTCGGCATTGTGGGTCAAGACCACGAGCGGTTGGATGCAATCCAAACTTCAGAAATAACCAGAAAGGGAAAGTAAGAGTAATTATTGGCAGTCATGAGAACTACCCTTAAGAGAAATTGTTATGATTTCTTGACCAGTTAGTTTGGATTAATTATTATTGCTGAATCGTTTGCATAAGACTTTTTGACTAAAATTACATATATCACAGATATACAAATATATAGAAACAAATTTAATATAATAGAACTATGACATTTATTGACACCTCTGCAAAGTCAACCGTAACTGCCTTTAATAAAGGAAATCCGGTATATATAATGGCCCTTACACTGGTTGCTACATTAGGAGGGCTATTGTTCGGATATGATACTGCTGTGGTAAATGGTGCTGAAAAATCGCTTGTTGAACTGTTTATTACAAAGATTTTCAATCCTGAAAACCATGAGTATACACTTAAACTCATCAGTCAATATAAACTTCTGATGACACTTACAATTTATCTGGTTTTCCTGGTTATCTCTGGTCAGATTATCAGATTATTGGGTCTGAAAAAGGGAGGATCGATCAGTGCAGTTCTCATCGTAGCTGTCACAATTTGGGCTGTAAGTTTCCTAAGTAAGTCAATTCCTACAGAAGGGTCCGCCTTACAGGATACTGCCGATATAATAAAAGGGTTTGTAATTGCAAGTGCACTAATAGGTTGTGTAATAGGTGGAGCTTTAGCTGGGTTTATCTCCAAGTCGCTTGGCAGGAAAAACGGCTTGATCATCGCAGCGATTGCATTTTTTCTTTCAGCAATTGGAGCATGGAAACCTGAATTCTTTAATGTTTTTGGTACCCTTCCCGTTTTTTCATTTTTTTTCTATAGAATAATCGGAGGTATTGGTGTAGGTATAGCTTCAATGATCTCTCCCATGTATATTGCAGAAATTGCTCCGGCAAATATCCGCGGTAAACTGGTTTCATGGAACCAGTTTGCAATTATTTTTGGTATGCAGGTCATTTATTTTGTCAACTATTATATTGCAAAACAGGGAAATGATCAATGGCTCGTTAATGAAGGGTGGCGTTGGATGTTCTTATCCGGAGCCATTCCTGCAGGATTATTTCTGATCCTATTGTTCTTTGTACCTGAAACACCCCGGTATCTTGTTATGAAAGGCAAGGATGACAGGGCTTTGAAAGTGCTCAATAAAATCTCGGGCAGCGATAACGCACCTGCTATTCTGCAGGAGATTAAAGGAACTATTCATGAAAAGAGTGCACCATGGCTTTCATTTGGTTTTTTCGTAATTTTTGTTGGTATATTGCTCTCAGTCTTCCAGCAGTTTGTCGGTATAAATGTTGTGTTATATTATGCAGGGAACATCTTCAGGAATATGGGAGCCTCAACAAATAGTTCTCTTTTGCAAACAATCATAGTTGGTATTGTGAACCTGACCTTTACTGTTCTGGCTATTATGACTGTTGATAAATTCGGAAGGAAACCTCTTATGATTATTGGGGCATTAGGTATGGCAGTCAGCATGATCGCTCTTGGTTTGTCTTTCTACACACATAATGAAGGTGTTGTCGCACTCATTTTCATGCTTATGTACACAGCTTTCTTTGCTATGAGCTGGGGACCTGTTACCTGGGTGCTTCTGTCTGAGATATTCCCTAATAGTATTAGGGGGGCCATGTCAATTGCCGTAGCCGCCCAATGGATTGCAAACTGGTTAATTTCTCTTTCATTTCCAATTTTGAACGATAACCAATGGCTTACCAAACAGTTCAACCACGGATTTTCATATTGGATATATGGAATAATGGGAATTTTAGCTGCTCTGTTTGTCTGGAAACTGGTTCCCGAAACTAAAGGAAAGACATTGGAAGAAATTGAAAAACTTTGGAAAAAATAGGGCTTCAGCTGAATTTTGTAGCTGATTGAAGCTCTTCGCAGCAAGCAACGGATGATGTAGTAATTAATTATGTGGTGAAATAAAAAATTAATTGACTGGTGTTTAATAATTGTGTAAATTAGTCAATGTCTTTGATTTATAGTTAATTATTAAAACAAAATCCAATCTTATGAAAACATTTCAGGTAATTGCAATAATTGCTTTGCTTTTGTTTTCTTCAATCTTAATGCAGGCGCAAAATGGACAAACTCAATCCAAGCAAATAGTAATTGGTACTAAAGACATCATTCACTCCAAAATTTTAAATGAGCAACGAGAAATTTGGGTTTACGTCCCAAGTAGTGCATCAGATACGACATTTTCAAAACAACGTTACCCTGTAGTCTACCTCTTAGATGGCGATGACCACTTCTCTTCAGTTGTGGGTATGATTCAACAATTAAGTTCTGCATATGTTTGTCCAGAAATGATTGTTGTGGGAATCCCTAATACATACAGAACAAGAGATTTGACACCGACACATATGAATTCATGGCAATTTCTCAATTTTGTTGCTGATAGCGATTTTTGCAAAACTTCAGGAGGGGGTGAAAAATTTATTTCATTTATCGAAAAAGAATTAATGCCACACATCGACTCATTATATCCAACTGCGCCCTATAGAATGTTCATTGGTCATTCTTTCGGTGGCTTGACAATAATAAATGCTTTAGTTCATCATACTGCTTTATTTAATGCTTATGTTGCCATTGACCCTGCTATGTCATGGGACAATCAAAAACTTTTAAAAGAATCTAAAAAGGCATTGGCTAATAATGATTACTCAGGAGTGTCTTTGTTTTTGGGGATAGCCAATACAATGCCTGTAGGAATGGATACCATAAAGGTCAAAAAAGATACGAATAAAAGTACTGAACATATCCGTTCCATTTTTGAATTGAGAAACTATCTAAGCAGCAACAAACAAAATCAATTAAAATATGCATGGAAATATTACAACAATGATGAACATAACTCAGTTCCCCTTAATGCTGAATATGATGCACTACGTTTTATTTTCAATTACTATCATGTAAGTCAGTTTTATAATGATTACAAGAATATAGAACATCTTTTTGAAAACGTGACTAAACAATTTGGCTATAAAGTAAAACCACCTGAAGGATTGGTGAATTCCTTGGCTTATTTTCAGTTAATTTTTAAACGATTTGAAGATGCATTATATTTATTCAAATTGAATATCAGCAATTATCCAGATAGTTGGAATGCGTATGATTCTCTCGGTGATTATTATGATGCTACTGGCGATAAAGCAAATGCGATAGATAATTATAAAAAAGCACTATCAATTAAAGAAGCACCCGATACACGGAAGAAGTTGGAAAAACTTCAAGGCAAATAAGAAATGCTAATTGCAATTATTGTAATTGAATGCTCCAAATTATTAAATTTTGGGGCATTTATATTTTATTAACACATTAATATACTGATAAATAACTACATTCTTGCCGCATCAGATTTTATTGAATGATGCAGTAGTTAATTATATTGTGAAATAAAAAATTAATTGACTTGTGTTTAATAATTGTGTAAATTAGTCAATGTCGTTGATTTATAGTTAATTATTAAAAACCAAATCCAATCTTATGAAAAAATCCTTATTAATTCTTGTGATTGCTGGATTTCTGGCAATTGGCTTATCAGAAGTTCAGGCTCAAACCACACAAACAAAACTTAACCAAGTTGAGTTATTGAAACAGTTCTTGGGTTCATGGAAATGGGATGCTGGTAAAGACACAACTGGCTATTATGATGCGAAATCTTATGGAACAGGACTTGAAGGAAATCTCAGATTTGTTACCAATGGAAAAACATATACCGAAGGGAAACAACTTATGGGTTATGACAAAAGTTCTGATAAGTTGATTCAATCTCAAATGCTTAAAGGGCGAAATATTGGTTGTTATGCCTATTATTTTATTACAAACAAGAAATATGAAATTATTCCATATAGTGATATTTCTAATCCTGAAAAAGCACCTTGGAAATGTGAGGGCGAATTTACATCACCTGATACGTATGTTGAAACTACGATAGTAAAGAATAAACCCCCTGAGATTGTTACTTTTACACGGGTAAAATAGGAAATTTGAATATAAATTGAATGCTCCAAATCCTTATATTTTGGGGCATTTAATATTTATAAAGCATTAATAGACAAATATACAACTATCATTTTACCACATCAGCATTTTTTGGATGTTGCTATTAGTTAAAATGTGGTGAATTGAATGTAATTCTTTAAATCAAAGATACTGCATCAAATCAAAGATGCCGTTTCGCAGTAAATGACTAACCTTCAAAGCCAATCAAAAATATTTATAATGACTTGCTTGACTTCGGCTTTATACTGGCATAACTTGCATTAAATTTTTGACTTACAATTATTTTGTTTTAACATTAACTAAAACTTAATCATATGAAAAAAATGTATTTTACTCTAATAATTGCAACTGTGCTTCTCTCCATTTTTGGATGCACTCAGAAGCACAGTGACCAATTGACCCGACAACAAATAGAGCAAATTAAAAGCGAGTTAAAAGCAGTGTGTGACAGTTTTGATGTGAAATGGGCGGAGTTGGATGATGTGGGAGCCTTAAAGTACTATTCTACTGATATGAAATCTATTGACAGCAGTTCACTATCAGATTTTCAAGGGGAAAAGAGACTTTGGGAAGGAGTCAAAGACATAGCCACCATGAAAATTGAACCTATTTACCTTGATTTCATAGTCCTCACGAAGGACTTGGCTATTTCTGCATGGGTTAACAAATTAAAATATGTGATGAAATCAGGAGACACGTTACAAATTAACAAAAAAGCATATACAAATATCTGGAAAAAGAGTAATGGTCAATGGAAAATAATCTACGAACATGGTTCTTCATTTAATTGATACAAAAGGCGGGACAGAAATAAAACCTGTTATATCACAAATTATTCAATTTGTAAAGGATTCGCTAAAATCATTTGAATCCTCTGAGATTCATTGTTTCAGAGCATTTCGTTCTTATATAACATTAATATACAGGCATTTAAAAGTATTTATACCTTATCATTCTACGTCTGAGAATGCGCTCGTGGGTGGTGGCATCAATGGAATCAGACTGTTTAGGGAACTGGCGATGCAGGTGTGAACTGTAACGTTCTGTTTCTTATAAACGGATTCCCATCACCGTAATATCATCTGTCTGAATATTATCTCCCATCCATTCCTTTAGATTTTTTTCCAGCGCTTCTTTTTGTATAATCATTGGTCTTCTATGAATGTCTAACAACAACGTATAAAATCTGTGTACAAAATACTTCCTGTC
>PMNJ01000046.1 GCA_003162595.1 Bacteroidales bacterium
TTATAATCAACCTGGATTGTGCCTAATTGCCATTTTCTGCCAATTGCGTCCTTTACCATGAAATCGAGCTTCGGTCCATAGAATGCAGCTTCTCCTGTGACTACAGTTGTTTCAAGTTTTTTCTCGGCGGCAGCTTCAATTATATCGCGCTCTGCTCTCTCCCAGTTTTCATCTGATCCGATATATTTTTGTTTGTTATCCGGATCGCGGAGCGAAACCTGGGCGGTATAATCATTGAAATTGAGGATCTTAAAAACGTATTGTATAAGGTCAATTATACCTTTAAACTCATCTCTAAGCTGATCTTCCCTGCAAAAAAGATGAGCATCATCCTGCGTAAAACTTCTTACTCTTGTAAGGCCATGTAATTCACCACTTTGTTCGTACCTGTAAACTGTTCCGAATTCAGCCATCCTGAGCGGCAGATCTTTATAGGAGTGCGGGGTTGCATTATAAATCTCACAGTGGTGAGGACAGTTCATCGGCTTAAGCATAAACTGTTCACCTTCCTGCGGGGTCGAAATAGGTTGAAATGAATCGGCGCCATATTTTTCAAAATGACCTGAAGTTTTATACAGGTTAACATTTCCGATATGTGGAGTGGTTACAATTTTATAACCTCTTTTCCTTAATTCCCTGGTAAGAAAAGTGATGAGATTTTGTCTGACATCGGACCCCTTGGGAAGCCATAATGGTAGCCCCATTCCCACTTTTGGTGAGAATGTGAATAACTCCAGTTCTTTCCCTATTTTCCTGTGATCTCTTCTTTTGGCCTCTTCAAGAAAAACAAGGTACTCATCGAGAAGCTTCTGTTTCGGATAGGTGATACCATAAATTCTTGTAAGCATCTTGCGATTCTCATTGCCTCGCCAGTATGCACCTGCAACACTAAGAAGCTTTATTGCTTTTAAAGGTTCAGTGGAAGGGAGGTGAGGACCCCTGCAGAGATCGGTGAAATTGCCCTGTGTATATAATGTTATTGTGCCGTCAGTAAGCTCGTTTATGAGCTCAGTTTTATATTCATCACCCTTTTTTGAAAAAAAATCGAGCGCCTCTTTCTTGCTGATATCCCGTCTGCTGTAGGTAAGATTCTTTGCAGCCAGCTCCTTCATTTTATTCTCAATAGTCTGGAGATCAGCCTCAGTGATTGCAATTCCATCACCAGGATCTACATCATAATAGAAGCCATTCTCAATCGCGGGACCAATTCCAAATTTCATACCAGGATAAAGAGACTCCAGAGCTTCAGCCATGAGGTGGGCAGAAGAATGCCAGAATGCATGTTTTGCCTCCGCATCTTCCCACTTGTGAAGTTTCAGTTTTGCATCGCTGTCAATAGGTCGGGTAAGATCCCATATTTCACCGTTTACAGTTGCAGCATATACTTCTTTAGCCAGCCTGGGACTTATCTGTTCAGCGACCTCAAGGCTGCTGATGCCTTTATTATATTCTCGTGCCGATCCGTCAGGAAAAGTTATCTTTATCATTCTGAGAGCTTCTTTTTATTGGAGTGCAAAGATAATAAAAAATTTAATTTATGTGTTTAAAAATCGAGACAGGATACGCCACAGCATAACCCATACAATTCATGAAATATATAATTTAGAATCAAAGAATTGTAATGATTGTAGGTCATATCCGATGTGGCCACGCCATGGCGTAGCCCTACAACCACCAATATCTGATATCGTAGGATCATGCCATGGCATGACCCTTACCAAACAGAAATATGAAATGGAAAATTGTCTCAGATTATTGTTAAATGAAACAAATTAATTAATTTTAGAGAGTTCTCTATTTATAACTTGTGCTAGAAAAATAAAATTTCGGTTTTGCCGGGATGAATAAGGATCGAAAGCTTTTAAGATTAGCGGACTGGGACTATAGTTCAGACGGTATTTATTTCATTACCATTTGTTGTAAAGACAGGCAATCCTATTTAGGGAGTATTAGTAACAATGAAATAGTTCTTTCCGAAATTGGATTAATCGCCTCACAATACTGGTTGGAAATCCCTGATCATTTTCCGCATGTTAAATTGGATGAATTTATTATAATGCCAAATCATATTCATGGGATATTAATTCTGGATTATTCTCTAGTAGGGACACGCCATGGCGTGTCCCTACAACCACCAATATGTGATATCGTAGGGTCATGCCATGGCATGACCCTACCGCCCAGACAGGAATCTCATCAAAAGATCAACCAGTTTTCCAAACCCTTAAAAAATTCTGTTTCGGTTGTCATTAACCAATATAAATCATCGGTAAAACGAAGATGCAACAAAAACGGATTCGATCATTTTCAATGGCAATCACGTTTTTATGACCAGATTTTGCATAATGTAAATTCAATAGATAAGATCCGGGAATATATTTTTAATAACCCAAAGAATTGGGTCGAAGATGAATTATATAATTAATAACCATTGCATTATCCAAATTTGTAGGGCCACGCCATGGCGTGGCCCTACAATCATCATCATAAGAAAATGTAGGGTCATGCCATGGCATGACCCATACGATTCATGAAATATGTAATTAATAATCAAAGAATTATAATGATTGTAGGTCATATCCGATGCGGTCACGCCATGGCATGACCATTTCATTTCAATATATTATTCAGTTCTTTTTTAATAATTTCGGTCCATACTGCATAACCCTTTTCTGTTAGATGTAATTTATCATCTCTGAATAATTCGTCTTTTGGCAATCCATTTTCACTGAGAAAAGCAAAATCAGTTTTTATGAAATATGTATTTTTCTTCTTATCACAAATCTCTTTGATAAGCGAATTAGCTTTCTCAATCTCAGGCCAGACTTTCCATCTTAAAACAGTAGGTGTGATAGAAATCCAAAATACCGGGGTGACCGGATGAGTTTTACGGATGGTTTTCAGAACATTCCTGAATAATGCAGCTACATTTTCAGGCGTTTTATCCTGACTGGAACCTGTTATGTCATTTGCAATAAATAAAACAATTGCCCTGCATTGATGAGGATCGAAAATCCGATCTGCGTACACAGCAAAATCGCTGAGTTTTGCTCCGCCATAACCTCGCTGAATGACATGATATGGGACCATGTCTTTTTCCAGAGATGTCCAGAGCCGGATACTTGAACTTCCTGCAAAGAGAATTGCATCCTGAGGATATTTATCACTTTTATCAAGTTGTTCAAATTTCTGAATATCATTTTCCCAGGACCTGACTTCAGGCAGATTCTGATATTTTCGGATGGGGGAACAGGAAAGCAGAATGAAAGAAATCAATAAAACAATATTCCTGCGCATGTCAAAGGGTTTTGGTTCTGATCAAAAATACGGTTTAATTGTTAAAAAAAAATAATTGTCAACTAGGAGAAAAACTTGCCACATAACTTAATAATTTATTTACAAAAAAAAAGTTACGTTTGTAATAATTATCCTTAAATCCAAAACTTTCATATAAACCAGATGTCAAAAAACCGGTTATTCATCACAAAACCACTTCCTCAGCTATTCAGTGAATCTCAGGAGTCAGATGGTTTAAAAAGAACTCTTAC
>PMNJ01000254.1 GCA_003162595.1 Bacteroidales bacterium
GGATAAAGATAAGAAGGATCAGAGTAAGGACAAAAACAAGCAAGACCAGAAGAAGGATCAGAAAGATAAGAATGATAAAAACAAAGATCAGCAAAAGGATCAGAAGAATAATCAGGATCAGAAACAACAGCAACAACCTCAGAAACAGGAGATTTCAAAAGAGGATGCTCAGAGGCTTCTGAATTCTCTTGCGAATGATGAAAAAAATGTCCAGGAAAAAGTTAAACTTGCAAAGGCAACAAAAGCAAAAGTCAAATCAAGGATAAACTGGTAATTTTGATTGAATGAAAATGAAAAAGGCATTATTATATCAGTTAATCTTCTTAATCTCATACACAATATCTGGGCAGGATGTCTATGTAAAAGCTGAATATCCGGCTGTCGTGAATGCAGGGGAACAATTTACTGTTATGTGGACAGTAAATGCAGGGGGAGGAGAGTTTTCAGCTCCGTCATTCAACGGTTTTTATAAATTAATGGGTCCGCAGACATCCTACAGCTCAAGTACACAAATAATAAACGGGAAAATGTCTAATGAGACTTCTTATTCCTATGTCTATTATCTTCAGGCTGTTAAAGAAGGAAAATTTGTCATTTCCCCTGCTGTATTTACTCTGAAAAATAAAACTTATTCCTCCGATTCAATACATATTGAAGTAGTTGGCGGTGCTTCGCAGAAACAAAAGGTTACCTCAGGAAGTAATAATTCAACGGATGATCAGGAAGTAGAATCTTCAGGGAAAGATCTATTCATAAATCTTTCAGTCAACCGCAGAGAAATATTTCTTGGTGAACCCATTGTTGCGACTGTTAAAATATATTCACGCGTAAATATAGCAGGGATAAATGAAATCAAATACCCCTCTTTTAACAGCTTCCTGAGGTCCGATATTGAAACGCCACCTCTCACTTCGCTACGGCAGGAGAATGTTAACGGGACAATATACGGATCCGGAGTAATTCAACAATTTTTACTCTATCCTCAGGTTACAGGCGAAATCAATATAGATCCGGTTCAGATATCTGTTCTTGTGCAACAAAAAAACAGGGGAGGGTCTGATCCGTTTTTTGGCGACTTCTTTTCATCTTATCAAACCGTACCAAAAGCTGCTGCAAGTCAATCCCTCAAAATAAAAGTTAAAGCTCTGCCAGGTATTCAACCTGCTGATTATTCAGGTGTAGTTGGGAAACTTGACATTAAAGCTACTCTGAACAAACAATCAGTCAATGTAAATGATGCTGTAAATTTCAAGGTAACTATTTCAGGAAATGGAAACCTGAAGATTGCTTCAGCTCCGGTGCTTAAATTATCTCCGGATATTGAAGTTTATGATCCTAAAATTACGGATGACCTTAAAAATGGACTGAATGGTACAACCGGGCTAAAAAGTTTTGAATTTTTAATGATACCAAGGCATAATGGCGATTTTACTATACCTCCGATTTCTTATTCATACTTCAATATCGCTACCGGAAGATATGAAAAACTTTCTACTGGAGAGTTCCATTTTAGTGCGCAGAAAGTCAATGGACAGAATTCAGGAGCTACAGTTTACGGAGGGGTATCAAAGGAAGATGTAAAGTATCTTGGAAAAGATATAAGGTTTATTATATCGGATCCTGGGATTCTGAAAAAATCAGGCAATATCTTATTATCAAAGCAATCATTTTATAGCGCTTATGCATTTTCGTTTTTAGCTTTTATTCTGATACTTTTTCTAAGAAGGGAACATCTAAGACGAAATTCTGACCTCTCCCTCGTTAAGAACAGGAAAGCCGGGAAGGTTGCCATTAAAAGGCTGCATGGCGCATCTGTTTGTCTTAAAAATGAAGAAATAGATCAGTTTTATGATGAAATTCTTAAAGCGCTCTGGGGTTATCTGAGTGATAAGCTGAATATACCAGTCTCGGATCTTACCAGGAATAATGCTATCGCCGCACTTCAGGAACAGGGAATTGAAGAAGATAATATTCAAAGCCTGTCAAAAATTCTTGATACCTGCGAATTTGAAAGATTTGCACCTTCATCTTCAGGTACGGAGGCCGAATCAATTTATGAAGGAACATCACAATTTATTAAGTCAGTCGAAAACTTAATAGGCTAAAAAATGAACTCAAAAAAGCAATATATAATAATTTTTATTTTCATTTCTCTTTTTGTTCGTGTAGCTGTTTCTCAGGATACAAATAAGGACAAATTCTACCAGGGTGTTACATATTTCACTGCAGGCAGTTATAAAGAGGCATTGCAGATCTGGACTGATATTTATAATACAGGATACAGATCAGCAAACCTGGATTATAACATAGGAAACGCATATTTTAAGTTGAACAACATTCCCTCGGCAATTCTGTTTTATGAGCGAGCATACCTTCTTAAACCTGCAGATGAAAACATTAATTATAATCTCCAGATTGCCAGAACTCTGATTGTGGATCGTTTTCAGGAAATTCCAGAGCTTTTTTTCATCAAATGGTATAATTTCGTTTCGCTTTTTCTTTCGACCAACACTTGGGCAAAGATCAGTATAACCTCTTTCATTATCTTCCTTTTGTTATTATCCTTATATTTCTATTCGTCCAGGTACCGGCATAAGGTTATCGGATTCTGGTTAGGAGTCTTTTTTATAGTTCTGTCGCTTACTTCTTTAGCTTTTACTATACGTAACAAATCGTTGGTATATGATAGTCATAAAGCAATAATTTCCAGCCCCATAGTGAACGGTAAAAGTTCACCTGACAAAAGCGGAAATGATATTTTTGTTTTGCATGAAGGTACGAAAGTAACTGTTGAAGATGAAGTGGGAGAGTGGAGTGAAATAAGACTCTCAGACGGCAATAAGGGCTGGGTTCCTTTAAATAGTATCATAATTATTTAACCCTGTTGCAACTTATTTACTATATTTCAGGTCAGATTTTAAATGATAATATTTATTCCTGATCATGAAAAAGTTCATTATAATTTCACTACTGATTTTATCAGTTTTTGCCTGTAAAAAGAAAGAATTCTCACCGGAAGGACCTACCGATGTAAGAATAAGAAATAAATCTGATCTGACTTTCGAAGAGGTAACTGTCATTACTTCAGAAAAGGTCGGAGACACTGTCACTATTGGAAATATATCCAACGGTTCAACATCTGATTATTCCCGGTTTACTAAAGCTTATCCTAAAGCAGAAGTTTCTGCAATGATTAATGTAAGTGGCTCGCTGGTTAAATTTTCGACCGGACCGGTAAGTTATACCTATTTACAATATATCGGACGAGACAGGATTACATATGAGATATACATTTCTAATATGACCAACAGAGAACTTTCTATAAGTGATGTAATTGAAGATGAAGCATTGGTTTTAAAATAGTTACTCAGGATATACTTGAATTTGAAAGTGAAAAGGTTCACAGAGAGCCTTAGAGTAGGAATAAATACGATTTCGATGGCATGTCCCACAGGAGCTCTGACTTTCGGACGACTTACGGGCAATGAAAAAGATAATGTATATCCTTCGTTTTCCCCTTCCCAGACTGACTCCGGGGATAATAAAACAAAAAAAAATATTTCAGGTGAACTGAGCCTTATTATCTTCAGTTTTTTAGCTACAATTTCGGTATCAATTATTGTTTCTTCATTTCTCAAAGGAGTTTTTCCTGATATTTCTATTTTTATTCCTGTTCTGTTGGCGACTGGAATTATCTCTCTATTTCACCCTGGAAAAAAATTCAGATTGTGGCGATCTTTTGCCAATCTCAAAAACTCTCCTATAAGCCGGGAGATTGCAGCATTTATTCTATTCGGAATTATTTCATCTCTGACTGTTTTCCTACACATACCGGCACTCCTCATAGCCTCCTCAATAACAGGGCTAATTTTCCTTTTGTTGATAGACAATGTCTATCTATTTACCGTACGGAACAAATCAGTTATTCTTCATAGCGGACAAACCTTCATAAGTGCACTTATCATTANNTTCATTTATATCAGGAATTGTGCTTCCATTTGTTTTCCTGGCGCTAATTAAGTTAGGTCTATTTTTATACAAACAGATAATTAATAAGTTAAACAGGTCTGATTCAGCATTCAGGTTCCTGAGAATAGCTTTTCTGATTGTTCCTGGAATGAGATTGATACAGCATAATTCTCTTCCTGAAAATTTTATAATCATTTTATTTTTGACCGGTGAACTTTTTGACCGTATTTTATTTTATATAGATTTCACTCCGGTTAATATAAACTCATTGATCGAAGAACAATTTAATATTGACAGAGATGAAAAGAAAAGTGATAAATAGTTCACGAATGCCTGTTTACAGGGATGCAGGCTTTGAACTCTATGATGCGAAAACTACTGCAGATGCCTTCAGTAACGAGACAGAGCATTCAAGGAAACCTGATTTATACATTTATTCCCGCTACCGAAACCCTACTGTTGTGTCTGCGGAAGAAGAAATAATGAAGCTTGAAGGTTCTGAGTGGGCTCTGCTTACCCAGTCGGGGATGTCTGCTATTGATACTGCACTATCTGTTTTTCAACATGGAAAAGGAACCGGATTGTGGTTTTTCTTTACTGAAATTTATGGCGGAACTATTTCATTTATTGAGTCTGTTCTTAAAGCAAAGAGAGGTCTGGATATTCAATATTTCACTCCTGATAATGGAAATTATGACCTCGTTAAGTTTGAAAAAGCGATATATGATCTGAAACCTGAGTTTGTATATATCGAAACAATCTCAAACCCTATGCTTATTGTGGCAGACGTTACTGGTATATCAGACATTGCAAAAAAATATGGAGTAAAGGTGGTAGTAGACAATACCTTTGCCACTCCATGGCTTTATAAACCATTGAATGATGGAGCTGACATCGTAATTCACAGTGCAACAAAGTATTTTTCCGGGCATGGTAACCTCACAGCCGGCGTAATATGTGGAAATGATGTCCAAATTATGCAGTCTGCAGTTGAATACAGGAAGTTTGTTGGGCACACACTCTCTCCCGATGATGCATACAGTCTTCAGACTCAGATTCAAACATTTGAACTTAGATTCGCGCGACAATGTTCAAATGCATATAAACTTGCAGAATATCTCGATAGAATGTCATTAATTAAAAAAGTTTGGTATCCCGGATTAATAAATCACCCAACCAACCTTATTGCTGACAAACTATTCAATAAAAAAGGATTTGGGGCAATGATAACATTTGATTTAGATGGCAGAGATTTAGCTGAAAAGAGAATAAGAAGAGATAAATTCATTGAATTGGTTTCAGAAAAAATTAAACTTATACCTACACTGGGTGATCCTCGTACAATTCTTATGCCGGTAGAGGCTGTCTGGGGCGCGAAATACCCCGAACCAGGGATGATAAGACTATCTGTGGGTTTTGAAGAATACTCCGAATTGGAAGGGACTATATCAAGAGCCCTGGATAGTATGAAAGGTTAAGGTTAAGGCTGAAGTTCAGGTTAAGTAGATTCTCAACCTGAACTTCAGCCTCAACCTCAGTCATTTCCAGTTTATTGGTTCAACACCATTTGCTGTAAGATATTCATTGCATCTGCTGAAATGTTTATTTCCAAAGAAACCCCTCGGAGCTGAAAGAGGAGAGGGGTGAACGGATTCTAACACCAGGTGTTTTGACCTGTCAATAGCCTCGCCTTTATTCTGAGCATATGCACCCCACAGAAAAAAAACGATATGCTGTTTTTCATTATTAAGTATGCTAATGACGCTATCAGTAAACTGTTCCCAGCCTTT
>PMNJ01000007.1 GCA_003162595.1 Bacteroidales bacterium
TTGCTGCTTTTCTTCTGACAGCTTTAGCAGGCGTGTTTCTTGCCCTTCAGATTAACTATAAATGGAACATTACTTTTATAAAGACAGTGCTAAAGTGGCATGTTGAATTTGGAATTGGAATGGCTGTCACCGGTCTCTTTCATCTTATGTGGCATCTGAACTATTATGGAAAGCTCTTTACTGAAAAAGTCAGCTATCCTGAAAAGCCGGAATTCCAAAAACTTACCTCCACCGAAATTAAAACCAACCTTTTCATTATCGGGTTTGTGAGCTCTTCCATCCAATTCTTGTTGATGCGGGAGATCATGAATGTTACAGGAGGATATGAGCTTATAACAGGTTCGTTTTTAGGATCATGGCTGATTGGATCAGCTATTGGATCATCTATTTCAGGCAGATCAACGCTAAATGATGTACGAAAGATAAATCTTGTTTTTTCAATCAGCCCGATCATTTCCCTGATACTGATGCTTTTTCTGTCGCGTGTGTTTTTAATCCGAGGGGAAACTCCTTCTTTACTGGAAGCAATAATCTATACTTTCCTCGCCCTGATCCCTTTTTGTCTGGTATCGGGATTCACATTCATTAAATTGATTACGATTGCCGGTTCGGTAAATAAGTATATTCCGGGAAAATCATTTTCTATTGAAACTACCGGGGGAATAGCTGCGGGCATAATAACCGCCATCCTAACATCAGGATTACTGAGTACATACAAATTACTGATGCTGATAATATTATCATCAATCGGTTATGTAGTATTAACATATTATATCAAGGATCAGAAAACAAAGATCGTGGTTAAATTTTTTATTATTATACTGGCAACTCCAATCATATTTTTGAATCCCGATTTACTATTCCGTCAGATTTTACTTCCTGGCATTAAAGTTACCGGGACGAAAGATACACCCTACGGCAACATTACAACAGGCAAATATAAAGGAGAAGAAAGTCTCTATTATAATCAAAGACTACTGGCATACAAAGATGATGCAACTGAAAGAGAAGAAGATATTCATTATGCCATGCTACAGAGTGAATCTCCCGAAAAGGTAATTTTAATATCCGGTTCACCTCAGTCCCATATTCCGGAAATATTAAAATATCATGTGAGTAGCATCATATATATTGAAAGAGATCCGGCCCTGATCAGATATGAGACATCCATTGGAAATAAATTTCCCGGAAAAGTAGTTATTGTGAACACGGATGCTTACAGGTATATAAGGAAATCAACAGAATCAGTTGATGTTATAATTATGCTTGTTCCGCCTCCCTCAACATTGCTTCTCAACAGATACTATACCACAGAATTCTTTTCCGAAGTGAAGAAAAGGCTTAAACCGGGGGGCATTTTTATGTGTTCTCCCGGACCTGGTGACGATTACTTTAACAAAGAATCATTGAATCTTTATTCATCAGTTTATAATAGTCTGGCAGCCAATTTCAAAAATGTAAAACCCGTCGCAGGCAACAAACTGTATTTAATAGCTTCCGACAAACCAATATCTTTATCATTTTGCAAGCTAGTCGTGGAAAAGCAAATTAAAAATGTTTATGTAAGCTCCGACTTTCTGGAGGACGATCTTATAACCAGGAAGTCGGATGAAGTTATTGCACTGATTGATCATGGGACAAAACAGAACAGGTCTGCTTTCCCTGTAGCATGTCTACATTCCCAATCATATCAATTCAGTAAAAATCTGGGTGAGAAGGTCCCTGCAATAGTCTTTATGTTTTCCATCTTCGCACTGCCGGTACTAACTATAAAAAGGAGAAATCTTTTGATGTACTTCAGCGCGTCAGCTCTCGCAGGGTTTGAAATTATCATTCTTCTCAGTCTTCAGCTTATGGTGGGGAATATGTATCAACTGACCGGACTGATAATTGCAGGTTTAATGGCGGGTCTTGCTGTTGGGTCAGGAATTAATATAAGGCTTCTGAATACTATTTCATTAAGAAATAAAGTTATACTCCTGATACTATTTTATATAATATTTGGTCTCATCTTTAATTATGTGATTGAGTTGAAGAGTGGTTTATTGTCAGTTATTCTGATTATGATTTCAGGTTTTATACCTGCATCATTTACAGGACGTATCTTTCGTGAACTTACCGGTAATAAGGAAGGAATTGCTATATCTCCTGCAATTTACAGTGCCGATCTTGCGGGTTCTGCTTTTGGTTTTATACTCATCTCCGGTTTTGCAGTGCCAGCACTCGGTATACAAATTTCGATCTTTTTATTAGCTGCGCTGATTTTTGGAGGAATTCTTTTAGGTGCAATTTGGAACAAATATTAGTTTTATTAGTTATTGGTCCAATTCTTAAGAGTAAGATGAAAAAGAAAAACTTTGATCTAAGCAAACGTGATTTCCTGAAAAAATCTCTGGCTTTATCAGCCGGCCTGATGTGTTTCCCGTGCCGGTCAGTTATTTCAGGAATTTCATCTGAAGAACAAGTCATTTATCAGAAAACTGCAATGTTCCAGGAAGAAACTGCCAGGGGAATCATGTGCAGGATCTGCCCTAATGAATGTGTTCTCAAGGAGGGAGAATTAAGCAAATGCAACAACCGGAGGGTTCATGACTCAAAGTTATATACCATGGCGTTTGGTAATCCGTGTACTGTTAATGTTGACCCGGTTGAAAAGAAGCCGCTTTATCATTTTCTGCCCGGATCTAAAGCATATTCCATTGCTACAGCCGGATGCAATCTTGTTTGTCTTAATTGCCAGAATTGGACTATATCTCAAACCAGTCCGGATAAAACAAGAAATTATGATCTGATGCCCGAAAAAGTGGTGGAGGAATGTATCAAAAACAACTGCAGTTCAATAGCGTATACTTACTCTGAACCGGTTACCTTTTATGAATATGCTTTCGAAACAGCGACCATTGCCAGGAATGCCCATGTTAAAAATATATTCAAATCAAATGGTTACATAAACACGGAACCTCTGAAAAAAATGTGCAGCGTTATTGACGCAGCCAATATTGATCTTAAGGCTTTCAGTGAAAGCTCTTACCTGAAGTTAACCGGAGGAAAATTACAACCTGTACTCGATTCACTTAAAGTGCTTAAAGATATGGGTGTATGGCTTGAAATAACCAATCTTATTGTTCCTGACTGGACTGATAATCAAGATGATATAAGCAAGATGTGCAGATGGCTAAGTGATAACGGGTTTAAAAACACACCTTTGCATTTCAGCAGGTTCTACCCTATGCATAAGCTTGAACAATTGCCTCCTACACCTGTTGAAATACTTAACAATGCTTATCGTATTGCAAAAGAGGAAGGCTTAAAATATGTATATACCGGAAATGCCCCGGGAAATGAAATCTCGGATACAAAATGCCCTTCATGCAACTCCACTGTTGTGGTCAGACAGGGCTACCGGGTAGTATTAAATACCATCACCGGAGGAAAGTGCAACAAATGCGGAACTAAAATTGACGGAGTCTGGAACTGAAAAGCTATTTTGACTATTTTATAATGAACCAATCGGAAGCTAAAGCAAAGATAGATACTCTTCGAAGGGAGATTGAAGAACATAACAACAGATATTATGTCATAAATCAACCTTTAATCTCAGATTTTGAGTACGATATACTGTTGAATGAACTCGATACCCTGGAGAAAAAATTTCCTGAATTTATAAGTGAGAACTCTCCTACAAGACGTGTCGGCAGCGATATAACCAAAGAGTTTGAACAGTACCAACATACTTACCCTATGCTGTCGCTCGGAAACACTTACAGTGAAGAAGAACTCAGGGAATTTGATAACAGAATACAAAAATTGATCTCACAACCAATTGAATATGTCTGCGAATCTAAGTTCGACGGTGTCTCAATCAGCATAACCTATAAAAACGGCTCTCTTTTCAGGGCAGTGACACGAGGCGATGGAAACAAAGGTGATGATGTCACTTTAAATGTGCGAACTATCAGAAGTATCCCTTTGAAAATTACCGGCAAAAGTATACCTGATGAATTTGTGATAAGGGGTGAAATACTTATGCCAAGGGCTGTATTTAACAGGTTAAATGAAGAGCGAATAAAAGCTGAGTTAACTCCGTTTGCCAACCCGAGAAATGCTGCGGCAGGCACTCTTAAGCTTCTCGATCCAAGAATCGTGGCATCAAGATCGCTTGATTGTATGGTCTATTTCCTTCTGGCTGAAGAGCTCCCACACGACAATCACTACGATAATCTTAAAGAGGCTGCTGGATGGGGATTCAAGGTTGCGGAAAGTATCAGACTTTGCAAAAATATTGATGAGGTGCTCCAATTTATTTCTTTTTGGGAATCAGAGCGTAAAAACCTTCCATACGATACAGACGGTGTAGTTATTAAAGTCAACTCACTGAGCCAGCAGAACGAACTCGGGTTCACTGCCAAATCCCCCCGCTGGGCAATCGCCTATAAATATAAAGCCGAAGAAGCATCAACTAAGTTGTTATCTGTTACATTCCAGGTGGGAAGAACGGGTACTGTGACTCCTGTAGCCAACCTTGAACCTGTTCTTCTTTCAGGATCTACTGTCAAACGTGCAACTCTTCATAATGAGGATCAGATTAACCTGCTGGATCTTCATCTTAATGATATAGTATATGTTGAAAAAGGAGGAGAGATTATCCCAAAAATAGTCGGAGTTGATCACTCTGAAAGAAATGAAAAAAGTAAAAAGATTATTTTTATTTCCAACTGTCCGGAATGTGGAACTGCTTTAATTAAAAATGAAGGAGAAGCAAATCATTTTTGTCCGAATTATCTTCATTGCCCGCCACAGATTAAAGGCAGAATTGAACATTTTATCAGCAGGAAAGCTATGGATATAGACGGATTGGGAGAAGAGACTATCGATCTTTTGTTCAACAAAAACCTGATAAAAAACTTTGCGGATCTGTACGATTTAAAAATCGAACAACTTGTTCCCCTGGAGCGTCTCGGGGAAAAGTCAGCTGCCAATATTCTAAAAAGCATAAGAACATCAATTAACACTCCTTATCACAGGGTACTTTTTGCCCTTGGGATCAGGCATGTTGGTGAGACAGTTGCAAAAACTATAGCCGTGAGATTCATTACAATTGATGATCTGATCAATGCCGGTATCGATCAGTTAACAAGTGTCTATGAAATCGGACCTAAAATAGCTGCAAGTATTGTTTCATACTTCTCTGATAGTGATAACCTTGAAATGATCAAACGGCTAAAATCGGCCGGAATCAGGTTCAGTGGAACGAGCGAATCGACACTTACAGGCAATTCGTTAAAGGGTAAAATTATAGTGATATCAGGTATTTTCCAAAAACATAGTCGTGAAGAATACAAAGAAATAATTGAAAAGAATGGAGGTAAGAATTCAGCATCTGTTTCAAGAAATACATCATTTATCCTTGCTGGAGAAAAAATGGGCCGATCTAAAAAAGAAGAAGCTGAAAATCTTAAAATTCCCATTAAGAGTGAGGAGGATTTTCTTGAAGAAATTGGTGAAGAATAATATCTTTCCAATTCTTGTTTTAACAAAAAACTGTTAGGTTTGTAATATGGAATTATTTAAACAAATCAGGCTGAAAATCGGAGATGTTATCCTCCGGAATAAGATAGCAGGAAAAAAGAGAAAAGCACATTATTCCAATATAAACCAGGTGAAAAATATAGGGATTGTTTGGGATGCTTCAAAGATTGATGACTTTGCATGCTTATCCAGATTCTATCAAAAGATGCATGAGAATAAAACCGATGTAAAAATATTGGGCTATTTTGACGGAAAGAATCTTCCCAACCAATTTACAGCAATCAGATATCTTTCAATTGTAAAAAAAGAAGAATTAAACCTCTTCTATCATCCTGTCTCAGCGGATACTCATACTTTCGTCAACAACCGGTTTGATGTTCTTATTGATATAAATTTTAAAAAACTGTTGCCCCTTCAATATATTTCTTCCTTATCAAATGCCGGCTTTAAGGTTGGTTTATTTGATTCTGAAACTATAGACACTCCCTTCGACCTGATGATGGATCTGAAAGGTCCTGTGAATGTTGAAGATTACCTGAATCACGTAGTACATTACCTTGAAATGATTAATTCGGGAACTGTAAATTAAGTTTATCAATAATGAAGGATACCAAAAAATTCAGAGGGACCGGGGTTGCAATAGTAACACCATTTAAAAATGATTCAAGCATTGATTTTGCTGCTCTCGGACGTATGGTAAATCATGTTATCAACGGAGGCGTTAACTACATAGTTGTCATGGGGACTACCGGAGAATCAGCCACTCTCACCAAAGACGAAAAGAAAGCAATAATCTCTTATGTGGTGGAGGTAACTGTTAATCGAGTTCCTCTTGTAACGGGGATAGGCGGGAACAGTACTCAGGATGTAATAAATTGTATCAGGCATGCGAATTTTACAGGAGTTGATGGAATTTTATCTGTGGCTCCTTACTATAATAAACCGAACCAGAGAGGACTGTTTCAACATTTTAAAGCCATTGCAACCTGCAGTCCTATTCCTGTCATCATGTATAACGTACCGGGAAGAACTTGCAGTAATATATCATCAGAAACTTGTATTGAACTGGCACATGAATGTGAAAATATTGTTGCCATTAAGGAAGCATCAGGCGATATTGCACAGATTATGAGGATAATAAAAGGGAAACCTGACAGTTTCAACGTGATTTCAGGGGATGATATGATGACTATCCCGATCATAGCTTCCGGAGGATCTGGTGTCATTTCCGTTCTTGCAAATGCATTTCCTGCTGCAACAAGCGAACTTGTCACAAATTCGCTAAAAAATAATTTTAAATCAGCACGCGAAATACAGCTTCGTTATCTTGAAATTACAGAACTCCTGTTTACTGATGGTAATCCTGCAGGGGTAAAAGCTATGCTTAATATAATGAATCTATGCCAGAATAGCCTTAGGCTGCCCCTGGTTCCTGTAAACAGGGCAATCTATTCCCGGATACAGAAAGCAATTGATGAAGTGAATAAAAGCTGATCACGCATTCACATCTGCCCCGGGAGATCCAACTTGCTGCAAACCATGACACTGTTTGTATTTCTTCCCGCTGCCACAAGGACAAGGATCATTTCTTCCTACCTTTTTATCAACCCGTACAGGTTCGGTTTTCTGATTCCTGTCCTGCCCGCCCCCGCCTGTGCTGCTATATTGTGAAAAGTCACTTTTAGAGGTTCTCATGTTGCTCATGTCCACCTGTCGTCTTCGCTGAGCTTCTTTAACCTGTTCGGGATCCTGCGTGGGTATATGTCCTTTCATGAGTGTGCTCACCACATCTTTATTCACTTTTGTGAGCATAGTTTTGAACAACTCAAAGGATTCAAACTTGTAAATAAGCAAAGGGTCTTTCTGTTCGTATGTGGCATTCTGAACAGATTGTTTAAGTTCGTCCATTTCTCGCAGATGTTCTTTCCATGCATCATCGATCGTTGCCAGAACAACTGTTTTTTCATACGCTTTGGCAAGTTCCCTCCCTTCAGATTCAGCTGTTGCCTTCAGGTTTGTAACAACCTGATATACCTTCACACCGTCTGTAATCGGAACAACTACATTCTCATAAACATGAGACATCCTCTCATAAACATCTTTCAGGACAGGATATGCCTGAGCAGAGATAGATTCAACTTTCCTTTTATAAGTATCGAGTACTTTTGAGTAAACTATATCAGTCACCTCCCTTGCATTAGCTTTTTTGAAGTCCTGATCAGGAACAGGAGAATCCATTGAAAATGAGCGGATAAGATCAAAATCAAATCCCTCAAAATCTCCATCACCATGATAGACATCAACCAGGTTTTCAGTAACATCAAACATCATATTCGCGATGTCGACAGTTAACCGTTCACCGAGGAGTGCATGTCGTCTTTTCTTGTAAATGACTTCCCTCTGTGAATTCATTACGTCGTCATATTCAAGAAGCCTTTTTCTTATGCCGAAGTTATTTTCTTCAACTTTTTTCTGTGCCCGTTCTATAGATTTGGTGATCATCGAATGTTGAATCATCTCACCATCTTTAAGTCCGAGTTTGTCCATTATACCGGCAATTCTTTCAGATCCAAAAAGTCTCATAAGCTCATCTTCAAGAGACACAAAGAACTGCGATGATCCCGGATCTCCCTGTCTTCCTGAACGACCCCTGAGCTGCCTGTCAACACGTCGGGATTCATGTCTTTCTGTGCCTATGATGGCAAGTCCCCCGGCTTTACGGACGTCTTCAGTAAGCTTTATATCGGTACCTCGTCCTGCCATATTCGTTGCAATTGTGATAGTACCTGTCTTACCGGCTTCTGCCACAATTTCTGCCTCCCTCTGATGCAACTTTGCATTAAGAACATTATGTTTCAGGCCTTTCATCTTTAGCATCCTGCTCAGTAATTCAGATATCTCTACCGAAGTTGTGCCGACCAGAACGGGTCGTCCCTGCCGGTTCATTTCGGCAATCTCATCAATTACGGCATTATATTTTTCCCTTTTGGTTTTATATACCAGATCTTCCCTGTCGGTTCTGATGACTGGTCTGTTTGTAGGTATAACAACAACATCCAGTTTATAGATGTTCCAAAGTTCTCCGGCTTCTGTTTCAGCGGTACCTGTCATCCCTGCCAGCTTGTGGTACATCCTGAAATAATTCTGCAGTGTTATTGTTGCATATGTTTGAGTAGCCTCTTCCACCTTAACATTTTCTTTTGCTTCTATTGCCTGATGAAGTCCATCGGAATACCGGCGTCCTTCGAGAACACGACCGGTTTGTTCATCAACAATTTTTACTTTATTATCAACTACGATATATTCAGTGTCGCGGTCAAAAAGGGTCCATGCTTTAAGCAGTTGAGTCATTGTATGAACCCGTTCTGACTTAACTGAATAGTCTTGCAGAAGCTCATCTTTTATTTTCAGTTTCTCGCGATCGGATATATCTGATTTTTCAATATCTGCAATCTTTGATCCAACATCAGGAAGAATAAAAAAGCTGACATCTTCAACAGAGTCCGATATAAGATCAAGACCCATTTCAGTCAGTTCAATAGAGTTGGCTTTTTCATCTATAATAAAGAATAATGCGTCCGTTGCCTTTGGCATTTCCTTACTGTTGTTTTGCATATAGAAGTTCTCTGTCTTCAGGAGAAGTGATTTATTGCCTTCCTCACTGAGGAACTTGATAAGGGCATTATTCTTTGGAAGTCCCTTGTATGCTCTCAGGAGAAGAAGTCCGCCTTCGTCATTTTTATTATCGGCAATGAGTTTTTTTGCGTCCGCAAGTATCTGAGTTACAAGTTTTTTCTGTGCCGACACAAGCTTATCTACTTTAGGTTTAAGCTCATCAAATTGCTGAGTGTCGCTTTTAGCAGTTGGCCCTGAAATAATAAGCGGTGTACGTGCATCATCGATCAATACTGAGTCGACCTCGTCAACGATTGCATAATGGTGCTTGCGCTGCACAAGGTCCTCAGGGTTGATTGCCATATTATCCCTCAGGTAGTCAAACCCAAACTCATTGTTTGTACCAAAAGTAATATCTGCATTATAAGCTTTGCGTCTATCCTGTGAATTAGGCTGGTGCTTATCGATACAATCCACTGTCAGTCCATGGAATTCATAAATCGGTCCCATCCATTCAGAGTCGCGTTTAGACAGATAATCGTTAACAGTAACAATATGAACACCTCTGCCGGCAAGCGCATTAAGGAAAACAGGAAGTGTAGCCACAACAGTTTTCCCCTCTCCTGTTCCCATCTCTGCTATTTTCCCTTTGTGAAGAGCCACTCCTCCGATGAGCTGAACATCGTAATGAACCATGTCCCATGTTATTTCATTACCACCAGCAATCCATTTGTTGCTCCAGATTGCTATGTCATCTTTAATTGTTATGCTTTCCCTTGTGGCAGCAAGATCTCTGTCATATTGTCGTGCCGTGACTTCAAGTACGCTGTTTTCCTTAAATCTTTTCGCAGTCTCTTTAACGATGGCAAAAGCCCTTGGTACAAGCTGATCCAGTGTTACTTCCAGTTTTTCGCTGATCTGTTTTTCAATTTTATCTATGTTATTATAAAGCTCTTCCTTTTGGTATACATCTTCCTCTTTTTCAGCTTTTTCCCTCAGTATTCTGATCTCATTTTCGTCATCCTCAATACTTTTAAGAATCTCCTTTCTGAGTTCTTCTGTCTGGTCCCTTAATTCGTCATTTGACAAGCCCTTTATTTTTTCAAATTCTATGTGGATCTTATCGATATAAGGATTTATTTCCTTCAAATCTCTCTCATATTTATTACCCAGAAAAAGGCCCAATACATTATTTATAATGCTCATTTTAAGGTGTTTTACAGTTTTTTCAAATATCCAGCAAAATTAGCTTTATTTTCCAATAATATTTCCGAAAAATCAATTTATGCAAAAACCCCGCCATTCTTGCGGGGTTTCACTTTTTATTTTATAAGACTATACTTAAATGTCTTTATTCCATCATCCAAGTATAAGACAATAATGTACATTCCTGCCGGATAAGAAGAAATATCAACCAGTGTTTCAGAGGACCCTGAAGCCCAGGCGTTTATCAGGCAAATACCGGCTGCATTGAAGACGCTGTATCGCAATGGTTTATAATTCTCTATACCTTGATTTGTACTTATTTTTATAAGCCCTGCACCCGGATTAGGATATACAACAACGGAATGATCATTAACTTCAGGTATGGCATCAATAAGAGGGTTAATATTCAAATCTTCAATAACCCATCCCCATCCGTTGGCTAATGCATCTGAGTGTAACCTGAATCTCAGCAACATAGTGTCACCGGCGGAAATTTTGTCAGACGGCCGGTACAGAAATGTATGTTTCTGCAATAGCGTTTCAGTACCAATATATGTCGAGTTATCTCCAACAATGCTACTTTTATAAGCTGACTCCCAGGATGGGAATAATGTGCAGTTATATCCATCGATCAGGCCAAACCATGTCTTGCCAAAATTCTTTGAACCTTCCACAATGACATAATCATAAAAACCGGAAGATCCGTAAACTGCTCCGGGATCATTAAATTCAACAAGAACAACTTCATTGTAATTGATCTGTATGCCTGATCCGTCAAATTTAAAGGGATGCCTTATTATTGAAGTGTATTCAATGCTTTTTAAGTTATCAAAAGAACTCTCATACGGGTGCTTTGAATTCAGACCATATTTACTGAAGCCGGCAGGTTTCGAAATATCAAATCCTATATTAAAGAAGTCGGGGGCTGCACCAGAGAAATTTGTAGAATACGTTGAGAGTACGGAAGATATTTCCTCAACAGGAGCCACAAAAAATCCGGTCTTGGGTAACACTCCTACATTTGGGATCCGTGCTGTGTCGACCGCAAATATTCTGTATTCTATTGTATCGTGACCTTTTAACAATAATGATTTTGCATTAAATGCAGTGCTGTAAAGATCTTTCCCCCCTTGTTTTAAACGAATAAATTTTGAAGGGCCATTATTTATTTTGAATTCAATATAGACTGAATCAACACCAAGGTTATCAGTTACTGTGGCATTATATTTTATTGAATCNNTGTTTGTAAATAATAGGTTACCGGCGTATGACTTATTACAGGTTTTACAGTATCCGTTCCGATAAAAACATGATACCTGTTATTTTTTACTTTAATATCAGGATAATCTTTATATAAGGAAGGAGACCTGTAATTCCTTAGAAAACAATCCTCAACAAAGAAATAATACTGTAATTCCGAATTATATCCTGGAATGGTAATTGTGGTATTATAAGAGTCATTGTTATTAGGGGAGCTAAGGATAAGAGAGTCGCTTGTCAGAAATTTATCAAAAGAGTATACGACACCGACCCTGTTATGATTATAGATTGTATCTGATTTAATTGCTACTGAAAGCAAAATCTGAGATATATGTTCTTCTGTATCCCTGACAGGAGTATGAATTACTTTTGTATTAATCCAACCAATGTCACCAAGAATCGAAAATGTATATTTTCCGGGATCATGTAATGCCTCTCCAAAACCAATAGAAGGCGTCATAAGCGAATTTTCACGAAGGGTTTCCGATTCATCCAGATGAGAAATGCTTGATCCTGGATCCCATGTTGTCGGGGCATATAATTTTGCCCTTAGGTTTAAGTACCTTTTCAATTGTGAATAATTTCTCAAAAGAGGACCATTGAAATAAAGCTGATCTCCAATAAGCTGACTTTCAAGTGCGGTTGAAAAATTACTAAACTTCAGAGTATCGGTTAATTTGTCTCCATTAAAGTTTTCAACAAATGTATCATAGATCAATGGTTCAGAACCGAATCCATAATAACCAATAGTTCCATCCGAACCAAAGCTGTCATAAAAACCGAGTCCATGACACAACTCATGCAATATGACAGTAACCAGATCATACCTTTGAGTAGGTGTTTGTCCATCAGTCCCAAGGTACCAGACAACTGAACTATTGACTGTTAAAGTTATATCTCCCTGTAAACTGACATTTGTATTTTTACCGGCAATCTTGCTGGCAAGAGCAACAGGGTAAACCGCCAAAGGATTCAATGCATCTATTTCTGACCCGTCTACAAACCAATTAATTTTTGTTTGAGCAAGAACATTTGCAGTTGATATTCTCGCCCAGCTTGCGTCAACTGTTATCTTTGTATCAGCCGGAAGCATACTTTCCCATATCGAGGTCGCATAATCCATTGCGGCTTTTGCCGTGGTGGAAAAGCCGGTATAATTGACAGTTATTGATGCACCGCCTTTTGTCCTGTCTTTTCTGAAAAATTCTTTAGGCGGCGGAATATAAAACTTGTTCACTTTATTTGATCCATAACAAATTCCGGTAACAGACGAATTTTTTATCAGTCTCTGTGCACTGAGAGGAAGAACCGGATAAAAAATCAGGATCCCTGCCAAAAGAGAAAGGAGTTTATTCATGGATTTGTCTCTGCATTTGTTGATGCTCTTTCAACCCCGTTATATCTCGGTCGAACTCGTACTTTAAACAGACATTTTTAATTTTTTTCATTAACATAAAAATAGGTTTTATTTGTTTTCATGATAACATTTTCACTAATCAGGCTGTTCAGTTTCTAATAACTGCTCAATCTTTGCGATAAGTTCATTAATTGAAAAAGGCTTTGAATATATTGCATCAGCGCCCAACGCTTTTGCCAGATTCAGGTAACTCCCCGGACCAACTTTACCTCCACCTGAAATAGCGATAATCTTTATCGATGGTTTTAATTCTCTTAGTTTTATAACTACCTTCAGTCCATCTTCTTCAGGCATAATCAGGTCAGTAAC
>PMNJ01000064.1 GCA_003162595.1 Bacteroidales bacterium
GTTATAACTCCCGATTTTGTTGCATGTCATGTACCATCATATCTTGAAAAATATGATATGCTTAAAGGCCTGAAGAAAAACGGTACATTCCTGCTCAATTCTATATGGGATGCTGAAGAGACAAAAAAACGGCTTCCCGACCATATGAAGAAATATATGGCTGAAAACCACATTAATTTCTACATAATAAATGCAACAGCTTTAGCCGAGGAACTTGGTCTGGGAACACGAACCAATACAATTATGCAGGCTGCGTTCTTCAAAGTCGCCAATGTTATACCTTATGAAAAAGCCGAATCGGAAATGAAGAAGTTTATTTATAAGAGTTATGGCAAAAAAGGCGAAAATATCGTTAAAATGAACAATGCTGCTGTTGATAAAGGGGGCAATGTTGAAAAAGTTGAAATTCCTGCAGAATGGGCAAGCATGAAGGTTGAAAATGTAAAAGATACACGTAATATTCCTGATTTCATACGTGAAGTAATGGAACCGATTAACAGTATGAAAGGTGATGATCTTCCGGTAAGTGCTTTTGTAGGAAGGGAAGATGGCACATTCCCTGCAGGAACCGCAGCTTACGAAAAACGAGGTATTGCTGTTAATGTTCCTGAATGGCAGCCTGATGAGTGTATTCAGTGTAACCAATGCTCATATGTTTGTCCTCACGCAGTTATTCGTCCATTCCTCTTAACAGAAGAAGAAGTAAAAAATGCACCGGAAGGAACAAAGACTATCCAGGGTATCCCGGGAGTCCTGAAACAATTCAGGTTCAAAATGCAGGTAAGTGTACTTGATTGCACCGGTTGTGGCAACTGCGCTGAGGTTTGCCCGTCGAAAAATAAGGCATTGATCATGAAACCACTCGAATCACAGCTTGACGAAGCTACACGCTGGACTTACATGCATGAAAAAGTTGGATATAAAGATACAGTTGTTGATAAATTTGTGAATGTCAAGAACAGCCAGTTCTCACAACCGCTGTTTGAGTTTTCCGGCGCATGCGCGGGTTGTGGTGAAACACCTTATATTAAGGCAATCACACAGCTTTTTGGCGACAGGATGATCGTTTCAAATGCTACAGGTTGTTCTTCAATTTATGGGGGATCAGCTCCTTCGATGCCATATACCTTAAATAAAAAAGGTCATGGACCAGCATGGGCCAACTCACTCTTTGAGGATAATGCAGAATATGGGTATGGTTTATCGCTGGGTGCCAGCAAGTTAAGGGATCGTATAGCTTTATGGATGAAAACAGCTCTAACAAACGGCACTGTTAATGCAGACTCCAAAGCTGCTTTCGAAGAATGGCTGAAAGAAAAAGATCACGCAGAGGCATCCAGAACTGCATCTGCAAAGGTTATTGAAGCTTGCACTAAAGAAAAATCAGAAGTTGCGAAAGAGATAATGAGTCTTNNGCAGTTGCAAAATTTGCAGCATCAGGTAAAAAAATCCGTAAGAAAGATCTTGGTATGATGGCTATGAGCTATGGATATGTTTATGTTGCGCAGGTTGCAATGGGTTCGAGTAATGCACAGTATTTAAAAGCCATAAAAGAGGCTGAAGCTTATCCTGGACCATCACTCATAATTGCTTATGCACCATGTATTAACCACGGTTTAAGGGATGGAATGGGCATGACACAGCTCGAAACGAAACGTGCTGTTGAGGCAGGCTACTGGCATAATTACAGATTCAATCCGCTTCTTGAAAATGAAGGAAAGAATCCTTTCACTTTAGATTCGAAAGAACCTGACTGGACAAAGTTCCAGGACTTTCTTAAGTCTGAAGTTCGCTATACCTCACTAATGAAAGCATTCCCGGGAGAAGCTGATATCCTTTTCAAAGCTGCCGAGGAGAATGCCAAATGGAGGTACAAATCATATCAGCGGATGGCTGCAATGGAATTTACAGAAGCTGCACCAGCGACAAAAGCAGAATAATAAATCTTTGAAAATAATCAGAGCCATCCCTCAGGGGTGGCTTTTTTTTGGTACAGGGCTCACGACGCACGGAAAAGATTAGACAATTAACACCGTGTGTCGTACGTCCTAAACCTTGCGTCCTTTTTAAATATTATTCGTACTTTTGTGCCTTGTTTAAAATTATGGGCAGGATTATTGGAATAGATTATGGAGTAAAAAGGATCGGGCTGGCAGTTACTGATCCTTTGAAGATTTTCGCATCTCCGCTGATGACCATTAGTCCCGGAGAATTTTATGACTTTATAAAAGGTTATCTTGAAACAGAAGAAGTGGATGCTTTTGTCGTTGGCTATCCTGTACAGATGAACAACCAGCCAAGTGCGTCTGTTACTTATATTAATCCATTTATAAAAAAACTTAAAAAAACATACCCTGAAAAGCATATTTANNCTTGCAGATGAACGATTTACATCGCAGATGGCTATCAGGACGATGGTTGAGGGAGGCGTGAAAAAAAGAGACAGGCAGGATAAATCTATGGTTGATAAAATAAGTGCTTCCATTATACTTCAGTCTTTCCTTGATAACAGATCTAATAAAAAAGTAAATAATTAACAGTAATGACTTATCCAATAGTTATATACGGGCATACAATGTTAAGAAAAGTTGCAGTGGAGATAAGTAAGGATCATCCCGGGTTTAACCAAATGATTGAGGATCTTTTTGAGACTATGTATCATTCCGAAGGAATGGGGCTTGCAGCACCCCAGATTGGAAAATCAATAAGGATATTTGTGATCGATGGCGCACCGGTAGCTGAAGATGAACCTTCACTTGCCGGCTTCAAAAAAGTGTTTGTAAATGCTAGTATTTCTGAAAGATGCGGAGAACTGCAGCCTATGAATGAAGGATGTTTAAGTATTCCGGGATTAAGGGAAGAAGTTATGCGCGAGTCACATATCAGGATTAGCTATTATGACGAAAACTGGCAGTATCACGATGAGGTGTTTGATGGTTATAAAGCAAGGATAATACAACATGAGTACGATCATCTCGAGGGTATTCTTTTTACTGACAAAGTGAGCCCTCTTAGAAGAAGACTCCTTAAAGGCAAACTTACCGCAATAAGTAAAGGCCAGTTCGAAGCTAATTACAAAACAATTCTACCCGGGCAGAAGATAAGATAAAGCAGAGGTTCAAACGGACACTGAGGTAATTACGGTGTTTGCATCCGATATTATTCCGATTTGATCTCTAGAGCAGACATTATTCAATACTGCATATCAAATTAATGGTAATTGATTTATATTTCATAAATTTAATCTGGCAAATATTT
>PMNJ01000022.1 GCA_003162595.1 Bacteroidales bacterium
TCTACTATAAAAGTACCATTATCATATACATATAGGCTTACCTGAGCGGGACCTTCAATTCGTACATTTATATCCTGAGACAGTATGTTTCTGATCCTGTTTAAAACTTCAGGCGGTAAGTTGTATATATCCCCGAAATTTTCAGGAACAGTAAGTACGAAGAGAGAGCCATTTGCATAACGGGCCTGATGGAGAATTGGCCAGCCAATACCCGATGCAATACACGATATATCTTCCCACGAATCGTTAGTAAGATACTGTATCTGAGGAATTAATATATCTTCTCTCGACTGACAATCATTCTGCCATCCAACCACAAATTTTTTAATCAGAGCTTTTTTGTCGGAATACCTGAGTTCAACAATATCTTCAATCCCTTTGCCTTGCAAAGCTCTGAGTAATCCGGAGGTAATCATAACATTTTTCCCNNGGTACAATGTCCATTGGAATTCCCACCATACCAAAAAAATTCTGGAGAAAATCTTCGCCCAGTGAGTTAAATGGTTTATAGTTTTTGATTCCGACAGGCTTTCCTAGTTTTCCAATGAACCCGTCAACTTTCTCGAAAGTATATCCGGCAGCTCGGGCAATTGTAGTGGGAGTTATTGTTTCCCCATTTTCGAGATTGACGGGCTTATTCATTTCATCGAAGTCGAAGCTGGTATTTTGCCCCTGCCACTGAGCACGATCTGTAGCTCTGATGGGTCGTTGCAATTGTCTTAAATCGAAAAGAGTCATCTCTGGAGCTTTGGCAAAGAGTGTCATCCAAAGTTGCTCAGCGTAACGGTCCATATATGGCATACCACCAGTATCAACCCATCCTCCTCCATTGCCGCCTGGTTTAATATTTTCAAAATAACGGAAAATTAAATAGCTTTCATATTGCTGAAGATGTTGTCCGGGACTAATGGGGTCGCGGGTTTCCGTACCCGTATAAATTCCGTCAAATAATTTTGGTTCTGTCTCTAAATTAAATCCGAGGCCCTGGAAGTGCTCGTACCAGTTCGGGAATTTTATCACTACTTTTACTTTCGGATTTATTGATTTTGCAGGTTTTATCACTAATTCCTGAGCAGCTTCTGTCATAAGATTAAGGCGGTACTGAGTCCATGATAAATTTCCTTTTGCCTTAATACATAATTCGCATTTACAATCAGTAAAGAAAAAATCATCAAGAATGATTTCATCAAAATGCTTAGCCGTATATTCTGCGATTCCCTTTACCTTTTTCCTTTGTTCAGGATTGGTGTAACAAAATGTTTCAAAACGGTTGCCTTCGTTAATCGTGAATGTTATTCCTCCTGCAACTTTTATCCCTTTTGCTTCGAAAAACTTTTTGGCAGATTCGATAGTTTTCTCATTAACCGTAATAGTATCACGATGAGTTTCAAGATAGATCTTGTCTATCCATACTTGCCTGGAAATCTCATTCCATACCTTTTCAAGCCACTGCACACTGTCCATTTTCTGAACCTCATACGCACGGACATACACTGCAACTTTAAAATTTTTATAACCACTAAAGGCAAAGGCCGGCATTGCAACAACAGTAAGAAATGCTATAGACAGAAGATGTTTTTTCATAATTAATAATTATTTGACAACCCTGTTGAAGAATCAAAAAGAGCCGGTTAATACATAGGATAAACTTTTTCTGAAAAAACAGTTGGTCCAGGAGGAATTCCCTGAAGAGGTTTAATCAAAAGATTATCGAACATCGCTGTATTATTAGTCTTGTTTTTACTTCCTGCTACAAGTCCTGTCATTCCTTCTGAAAAGGTAGTGTCAGATGAAGTAAGAATTTGAATTTTATCCACAAAACCAGTTATTGAAGATCCGGAAAATCGCAGCTTAAGATTGTGCCACTGGCTTGCAGCGATACCGGATGCTTTTCCTGTTGCAAGAAGAGTGCCCATCTCATTATTCTTTTCGTCCTGTTTTGTGACATATAATGAACAGGTGCCTTCAGCCGACATATTCAGATAATATCCGCTTGGCTTGCAGCCATAGCCTGAACCGGTAGCGATAATACGTCCCATAATTCCGGCCCACCCATCGTTATTAACATAAACATCAGCGCTGACTTCATAATCTTTCCAGTTCCGGTCGCCCAGGATAGTGTAAGGCATCCATTCAGGTGCCCAGCTTTGTGCTCCGCTGACCACGACCTGACGTAAACATTTGCCTTTATTATCGGGCCGATCTGCAATTTCAAATACTCCTGCGATATCGGCAGTATAATGCGGCAGGTAACCAAAGGATTTGGGATCCTTGTACTCCTCAAATGTCTCAAAATAAGGTAAAGGAAACGGTTTGGAAGACGGGATATTGATAAATGAACCTTTCTGCTGCCCGGAAGTGGTCGAGATAGAGTATATGGACTGAGGTTCCAGAGTAATTTCAAAAGTGCCATTAACAGGAGTAATATTTTCAAGTTTTGCAAACTGCTCCTGGGCATTGCTTCTCCAAACGCATAATTTACCTGAAGATAAACCTCCAGCGACTTTAAAAATAACTTTCTGACTCGTTTTAGCATCTTTGGTTTCAGCAATGATACTATAATCAGTTCCTGGAGACGTTAAAGTGACATATGTTCCTCCATCCTGGAATTTACCGCAGGCCCCGTTTAAATATTTCCAGCCGGGCTGACAAAACTGACCATAATGAGCGTATCCCCAAAGAACCGGTCGAGTAAAATAATTCCCTCCCCATGGTTCACGTGCTACCATAATGGCAGGTTGTTCCGGAAATGGCTCTATACCATAGGTGGAAGCGACCAGGTACCAATTCACGATCATAGTCACACCACTTTCGATGAAATTTTTGTTAAATGATTCCACCATACTTATTTCACAATCGAAGCCATCTTTATAGACGTGTTCTTCAGAGTTCCAGATAGGCTTGCCCAGATCTTCGCCTAATTTAATGATATCCGGAGGGGTAGCAATCCAGCTCATCGTATGAGCGCTGATAATATCCACAGATTGCCTTAAGACCGTATCTGTCTTCATATCCCTGGCCCAGTCAAACTTATCTTTTTGCCAGTTGTCAAACGCATGGATTTTGACTTCCGACAGTCCGTTCTTATTTAGAGTAGACCTGAACATTTTTACAAAATCTTCATTAACACCTTTTTCGTTTCGGCAACCAATGGCATTAAGGTCAAGCCCGTGCACATTTTTCAGACCCCTGATCCATTTAACATAATAATCGCACATATCCTGCGACCAGAAATTATTGTTGCCAACCCATAATGGACATCCCCATGCATTAGCGTCAAGTAATATTGAAGGGTTTCGTTTTCTGGCTTCGNNAATAATGCTGAAACGGAAGCTCCGAAATTTGGTTTGAATAAAAAATCCAGAATCTGACTGCGCTGAGGTTCAGGGTAATCTTTTAACAATACCGAGGTGGCTCCGCCGCCACTCACGGCTCCGATTCCATCAAATCGTTTACCCCCGGCCTGTCCGTTAATGTTAATAGTCTGGCCACTAACTGTGATTACAAACAGGCTTAGTACGATACACCATAATACTGAAAGTGAAGAAATAACTGACTTTAAAAATCTGATTAAGATAGTTCGTAAGTTCATAGATATATTTGTTGATGAATGTGATATTAATAACTTATCAGGCATATACTGTTCATGCTTAATATATTTAAGGAACTATACGAAATTACAGAAAAATATAAATACTTATTGATTAATACATAATTAATTTATATAAGCATTGATTATCAAAAATAAGATCCCTGGAGTTTTATTACAAACGTTCAATATGATAAGGCACATGAGAAACAACCTGGGTACAATATAGAGTATTAAAACGAATATTGCAGAATAAATTAAAATAGTTAATTATTTAAATAATTGGATATGCTTCAATAAATACTTTTTGTTTGATATAGTCTAAACCTTTCTTATACTACTTTGTTAAAGATATTATATGTGTTAAATAACGTTAATTATTACTGTCTGTACTTCGAGACTGGAATAAAACTATAATTACTTATGTCTTTAATAATAGAATTTAAAAATACAGGTGGTTAACATACCGAATGATAATAAAATATTAGCAGGAATTTCAGCATTGGTTCACCCATAAATATTATAGATCAAAAAAAGAAGAAATGAGAATAAGACTATCATCGTTTATAATATCTTGTTTGTTTTGCCTGACAAGCGGAATTTATTTAAATGCACAGACCAAAGTCTGGTCAGTTGATGATTGTATACAATATGCACTTGAGAAGAATATACAGGTGCAACAGGCTCAGGTCAGCAGCAGCATAAGCAATGAAAACCAGATGCTGGCAAAAGCGTCATGGTATCCTTATCTGAGCAGTTCAGCAAGAGAGAGTTACAACTGGAACAATATTGTAAATTCCACAACCGGAACTACTACTTTCAAAGGAACGGACGGAGTAAATATTTCTGCCAGCTCTGCAATAACAATCTATAACGGNNCAACTGAACCTGGCAAATGAGAGACTGAAGCTGGGTGCTATAGCAAATTCAGATTATCTGCAGGTAAAATCACAACTGGCCACAGAGAAACAGACTCTTGCAGCAGCTCAAAGCCAGCTGGCTATTAACAGAATAGCGTTGATGCAGATAATGGAGTTTCCAATAGCCAGTAACTTCCAGATACAACACCCGAATCTTGACAGCCTTATCAATCAAAAGAGGCTGCCTGATCCTGTAGAAATTTATCAGACTGCACTGGGGATAAAACCGGAAGTGAAAAATGCCGAACTTGTCAAAAAAAGTTTCCAGTTCGGTATTGATCTGGCAAAAGCCAATTATTATCCTAATCTTTCTGCAAGTGCAGGTGTATCAACTTCCTACTCGGGTTATCAAACGAGTTATTCAACGAGCTACCGGCCTGGAACCACATTCGGGGATCAGCTTAAGAACAATGTCAGCCCGTCCATAGGTCTGTCAGCTTCAATTCCAATATATCAGAACAGGCAAGTTAAAACAGGGGTTGAAGTCGCAAAGCTTAATTTAAGTAATGCAGAACTGAATGAACTGAATACTAAGGATCTGCTCAGGAGGGCCATTGAACAGGCATGTCAGAATGTAGTATCAAACCAGATTGAGTATGAAGCAAGCGTTGAAGCTTTTCAGGCAGTAAAGGAATCATATGATGTTGCTTCTGAAAAGTATAATCAGGGCATCATGAGCTCTGTTGATTTTCTGATTCAGAAAACGACCTATATTACCTCTCAAAGCACATTTCTTCAGTCAAAATATGCATTGATATTCAGTTACAAAATACTTGATTTTTATGCAGGTCAGCCTTTATCATTCAATAATAAGAATAAATAAAAAATTAAATAATCAGAATTATAATGAAGAGCAGAACAAATTTTACAAAGACATTAATTGTCGCAATAATTGCACTGGAAGTCATCATAGCCGGCTCATGCAAGAAAGGATCAAAAGAGTATTCTTATGAAACTGCAATTGTTAAAAAAGGTTCCATTGTGAATACAATTACAGCGACCGGAACTGTTGAAGCTGATACCACCGTTTTAATTGGTACACAGGTTTCAGGAGTTATCAATAAAATATATGTGGATTTCAATTCAAACGTCCGTAAGGGACAATTGCTGGCTGAACTGGATAAAACACCATTACAAACACAGGTGCAACAGGCACAGGCCTCTCTGGATGATTCAAAGAGTGAAGTTGAATTTCAGACTGCAACTTACGAAAGATACAAGGCATTACTTGATAAGAAACTCGTAGCACAGGCTGATTATGATCAGGTCAAATACAGTTACGATAAAGCCAGGGCAAACCTAAAAACAGCGCAGGCCGGTTATGACAAATCTATTGTTAACCTTAACTATGCTTCCATCTATTCTCCCATAGTCGGAGTCATCCTTAACCGTGCTGTCGATCAGGGTCAGACTGTTGCTGCAAGTTTCAGTACCCCGAACCTTTTTACTATCGGCAATGACCTGACGCAGATGCAGGTACAAGCCAATGTTGATGAGGCAGATATAGGTCAGGTGAGGACTAATGAGCCTGTTGATTTTACTGTTGACGCCTATCCGAATGAAACATTCAAGGGATCTGTCAGGCAAATAAGATTACAGCCTGTTGTAACTTCAAACGTGGTTACTTATACAGTTATAGTGAATGCGCCCAATCCTGAAAAGAAACTGATGCCCGGGATGACGGCAAATATAACTGTGCTTGTTCAAAAAGTAGACAGCGTCCTGATAATTCCGGGAAAAGCCCTGAGATTTACTCCTGATGCAGCCTTTTTAGCTGAGTACATGAAGAACAATCCGATGGGACAGAGACAGGGAACGGGTGGAGCAGGCAGACCAGCAGGAACAAATGGAACAAATGGAACAGGTGGAAACACTGGAACCACAGCAGGTCAGCCTAACCCTGGAGGATTCCAGGCAGGTGGTCAGACAGGTAAGAAACCTGTTATTGTCTGGGTAAAAGAAGGTGATAAGGTTCGTCGCGCTCGTGTTGGCACCGGGGCTATTGACGGCAGTAATGCTGAAATAAAATTTGGTCTCAAAGAAGGAGATGAAGTGATTCTTTCAATGAGTCTGGCCAGCAAAGCAACAGCTGCTGCAGCTCCGGCGGCAACAACAAGTCCATTTATGCCAACAAGACCACCGGCAGGCGCAAGAGGAAGATAATACTGATATTACATTTATGAAAAAGCTGATTGAAATAATAAAGCTGAAAAAAGATTATTATGTAGGAGAAGTGACAGTCCACGCCCTCAGAGGGGTTGATATGGCTGTAAATGAAGGCGAATTTGTGGCTATTATGGGAGCCAGCGGATCTGGAAAATCAACAATGCTGAACATAATAGGATGTCTTGATAAACCTACTGAAGGAGAATATATTCTAGATGGAATCAGCATTTCCTCACTTAGTAAAAACGAACTGTCGGGACTCAGGAACCAGAAACTCGGTTTTGTTTTTCAGACTTATAATCTTCTCCCGAGAACAAATGCATTGGACAATGTTGAATTACCCCTGATGTACAATAAAACAATTAAAACAAAGGATAGAATAGAGCGAGCTAAAGCGGCGCTTGATTCAGTAGGGCTTTCGGACAGGATGCATCATAAACCTAACCAGCTTTCAGGAGGTCAGCAACAGAGAGTTGCCATTGCCAGATCGCTTGTTAATGACCCTGTTGTGATTCTTGCCGATGAAGCTACTGGAAACCTCGACACCCGTACATCTTATGAAATTATGGCCCTTTTTCAGGAGCTTAATAACAAAGGTAAAACAATTGTATTCGTGACTCATGAACCGGATATTGCCAGATGTGCAAGCCGAAATATAATTTTTAAAGATGGCGTCATTTTGAGAGAGTATGAAGTAAAAGACAGAATTAACGCACTCGAAATGCTAGCCAGTATACCAGAAGCCGATTAGTAAACACATGAACAATGAGTATTAGAAATCTTTTAAAAATTGCAATGAATGCTCTGTTAAGAAATAAACTCAG
>PMNJ01000011.1 GCA_003162595.1 Bacteroidales bacterium
TACTTTCTTTACAAATGGAAGTGTGAAAATATCAAAAACTTCAGAATTAGTTAGCACTGCATCAGATACAGTAAAATCTTTATCTTCAACTTTTATTCTTAAGCTGGAAGTGGACATTACGGATATTGATTTTTCAACCTGAGGATACTCAGCTTTTAGTGCTGAGGCTAAAACGTATGGAGTTTCTGTCCATGATTTCTTATAATCGACATAATAGTTTAGAACTCTGAAAATCCTTTTATAATTAGTGTGGCATCGATCATAACTAAACTCATTTACTACATATAGTGTTATAATGAAAGTAACTGCAAGAGCTATTGACAAGCTCATCGCATTTATTAATGCAAAAACCTTGTTATGCTTCAAAAATCGAAGGGCTGATTTAAGATAGTTTTTAAGCATAGGATTTAATTTAGGTTATCTTCTAAAGACAGAAAAATCAACATCTAATGTCTATTCAAACCAAAGATATACCTAGTATATTAGTTATGCAACTAGATATTTAATTATCATATAATTTACTGTCATGTTTGAAAAGATTCGCTAAATGTAGATGTCCGGGTTGGTAAATAAGCATGTGTTTTGCAGCGGGAGAATGTTGCAGCGTCGGGCTGCAAAACTCTTGCTTGCGCATTGGCAATCATGGTGTTAAGTCTGTCCCCTTACAGCTAACTCGTTTTTATGGTTAGTTCTTTTTTTGTCTCGTCGTATGAAAATTGTCTATCTGATGGATACAATTACATTTTTCCCAACGCGAGAGTCTTGGTGTTTTTATTCATATCTCAAGGCTTTAATAGGATTTGTATTGGCAGCTTCCAAACTCTTCCATGAGATTGTTAGTAAGGCAATTATAATCACTGCAAGTCCTGATACAATAAAAATCCAAAAGTGCAATGTTGTTTTATATGCAAAATTACTCAACCATTTATTCAGGATCAAAATTGCAACTGGACAAGCAATAATAAATGCCACTAAAATCCATTTTAAAAATCCTTTATTTACTAGACTTAATATCTCAATCGATTTTGCCCCATTTATTTTTCGGATACCTATTTCTTTAACCTTTTGTTTTAAATAGTAATTGGATAATCCATATAAACCCAGACATGATAATATTATGGATAAGATCCCGAACACAAAAGCTATTCGTGCGTGATTCTCCTCTTTTAAAAATGATGTTTCGATCCATTCGTCATAAAATGAATATCTGAACCCGAATTCAGGAAAAAAAGTAGCCCAGCCTTGTTTAATATATTTTAAGCTCTCAGTTATATCGTTTGGACTCAACCTGATATTCACACTTGAATAATTATCGGCAGAATTGTTTATCATAACATTTGAAGCAAAAAGATGTAAATCGTCGGTATTAAAAGTATTAACCACTCCGACTACATTACAGTTTTCAAAAATCTTGTTATCTAAATTATCCCATCCTGATTCTTTATAAGCGTTTTCTGTAATCAGACATTCCTTGATATTAGACGGATAATTAAAGTTTCGTCCCAGCAATAATTTTAATTTAAATGTTTCAATAAAATTATTGTCTGAAGACATTATGCTAACGGTTTTGATCGGATTACCCATATCGCTATAAAAACCTATCTCTTCAGGATTTCCTCTTGAAAATGAAACATCCAGTATATTTGGATTTTGCTTTAAATAATCTCTTACTGCATTTGATTGATTTAGATTGTTGGGATAATCAACTGTTATTAAATGACTTGTATCAAATCCGATATTTCTGTTCTGAACATAATGGATTTGCTTTAATATTACTATCAGACAAATAGAAAAAACTATTGTAATAGTGAATTGAAGAGTGTTTAAAGCATTCCTGAATGTAAAAGATTTATTTCTGTCCTTACTTTTCGATTTAATTAACCGGACAGGTGAATATCTTGACGCTATGAAAGCAGGGAAAAGACCGGCAAGTATACCTAATGCAAATATTAACAGTAAAATAATGAAAACAGATTTAAAGGATAATTCTACAAAATGTAATGGTTTGGAAAGAATTATTTCAAATATAGGTGTGATTAGAGGAGTAAAAAAAAATGCTAATATTGAAGCTATAACGCATGTAATCAATGACTCTATAAGAAACTGATAAAAAATATTTCGTTTCCCTGCCCCATTTGTTTTCCGAATTCCGATTTCCTTTATCCGCGAGATTCCCTCAGCAGTTGTCAAGTTAATATAGTTGATTATAGCCAGCATCAATATAATAAAAGAAATAACAGAAATAATCTGAATCAGTCTGATATTAGCATGTTGAAGATGGTCATTTCGAATTTCCGTATCAAAGTAAGCTGATTTAAAAGGGATAAGTTTCCATTCAATGGATCCATCAGACATCATTTCTTTATTGCTCAAAATCTTACTTGATTCAACCAGAGTTTTGGAAACATCCTTCTGAAAACCATCTATATTGGTTCCGGGATGCAGAACGATAAATAACTTTGTTATGGGAACATTGTTTTCTTCCGAACGGTGGATTTTTGACTTATAATTTATGAAGCAATCAGCTGAAATAGAACTATTTTTGGGAAGATCTTTTACAATACCAGTAACCTGAAATACTTTTCCTCCAACAGTTTTAATAGTCTGGCCGATAGGATGTATATTAGCAAATATTTTTTTAGCAAAGGAATCTGTCAAAACTATACTATTAGGATTTGAAAAAGCAGTTTTTTTATTTCCGTAAATAAAATGAGTGGAGAAAACATCAAAGAAACCCTCATCAGTTGTAATCAATTGTCCATCAAAGAAGGCTTTATTGAAAAGGAAAATGGTTTTGAAATTATAGTATCTGCATGCTGATATAATCTGAGGGAACTTATTGGTCAGAATATCTTTTGCATCTTCTTCAACAAAAGATTCATTTTTGGTCGTTACTACAATGTATGTGCTATCAAGATTCTTATAACATCTATCATAACTTTTTTCTTGTAAAACGAAAAAGACTAGGCTGATAACAACTGCAATACTAATTGAGAATCCAAAAATGGTAATTGAAGCATTTATTCTATTGGTTGCTAAATTTCTAAAATATTGCTTTAGTATTCTATTCATTTAAAAATAGTTTCTTTTTATTAATCAATTATGGTGCAGTTTTTTTAAGTGCTTGTTAATGTGAATTATATAAATAATATTGATTTGAGCTTCTGTCAAAATGTTTTACAATTAGTGTAAAATCTTTATACTAAGTTCTTTGATTGTGGCTTTAGTTTTTATAAGTCCCGATAAATGGACAATAAGTATCTCTTATTCCCAATTTGTCTAGATAACCCATCTTGCTAGAGAAGAGGAAGTTGTCTCGTTAAACTGAATCTATCAAGGTTCTAAATCCTGATAGATGAGCAGTAGTTGTCTCGAATCAAATATTATGCTTTTGTGTTATGGTTAGTTCTTTTGGGAATAGTCTAATATCCACAGCTGTAATGAATTAACCATAACGGCCCGGCGGTTTGGTGAGGTACCGTCTGCGTCGTGGTGGCGTGGTTTTTGCAAGTCCTGGCAGATGGCTGAAAAGTTAAGGGTCACGGTAATTTGTCTTGACGGTACCAAGTCCCGATAGATGGGTGTGAATTGGGTGTCACGATAAAAGTGTCTAGGTGGCGTCGCAAAAACCATGACAACTCGAGCGTCGGCTTGCAACCCTATTGACTTTGTCTCGGTAGCAGGAACAGTCCAGGTGGCACAAGATTTAATATGTGAGTTAAATTCTTCTCTCATAGACCTTTGAATGCGAAGATAAAATAGT